>CAYPVG010000245.1:0-18430 GCA_964414085.1 uncultured Boseongicola sp.
GGTTGTCGAATGTGATGTTTGACTGGATGTGCACGCTGTCGGATTTCAAAAGGTCGGCCAGCAGCGGAACCTTCATCGCCTGAAGCTTGAAGTTGTCGGCAATGTGCTCGCCCATGTAGCGGGTGCCGATGCGGTAGTCGACAGAGTAGTGAAACCAGCCGCCGAAATCGCGCAACAGATTGGAAATATGCGTTTTCCCAAGACCGGACATCCCGAAAAGCATGAGCTTCTTTTCGGGAGCATTGCGCCAGTCTTTGCTGGTTTTGTAGAGCATATTCGTCCTCTTGCTGTCTTTCGATCAGCGATAGGGTGTCGGGCTTGGGCGGTCAATTGGGATGGATATGTTTTTCGCCCATACGTGGCGGAGCGGCACGACATGAAAAAACCCCGCCGTAGCGGGGTTTGTTGAAAGTGTGTAAATGATTGGGCTTAGAAGCTGTAGCCGACGCGGACACCAGCTGCGATAGCTGAATTGCCGGAAAAGTCCGCATTAACAAACGTTGTCGCATCGCCAACGTCGACGTAACGGATGCCGCTTGTGATTTTCATATTATCTTTTGTGTAAACAGCTCCCACTCCAATGGATGCAAAGCCGTCTGTCGGCCCAAGGTTTCCAGTGAGAGAGCCAGTGTTTTCTTCGTATGATACGGAACCGAGAACAGACCACGTTTCGTTGAGGCGACGGCCCAAACCGAGTGTGTATGTAATTCGGTCATCATCAAAGAAGACCAATGGTCGGGGCTGACCGGCGTTCTGATATAGCGTTGGATCAATTACGGTTTCGGACCATTCAACCCAGCGAACCGAGCCAAACACCAGCGTGTTTTCGGCGACGCCTGATTGGAATTCGAGATTCAATGCCTGAGGCATGGAAACATTTTCTGGATTTGTTTCTTCGCCGGCGGGCGCGATAACGGGGGATAGACTGTTTTCCGTCAGGTCGAGTTCATGTTCGACTTCGGAATGGTACGTGAGGGCCACACGGAGGGCGATATCTGGGCGCTCGTAGGCGATGCCTGCAAGATATCCGAGCTGATAATCTGTGTTGCTGGTGATCGTGTAGTTGCCAAGTGGAGGCAAGAAGGCTTCTGCTTGCAACGATTGCAAACGCAGGCCGCCATAAACGCTCATGCCGCTGTCCAGGTTGTATTGCAGTATACCTGAGAGGGCGTTGCTTTTTACTTCCGCTGTTGATCCTGCGAAAGGATAGGGCGTCGTAGTGGGGTAGGCTGTGTTTGCTCCGTAGGGTTGATCAAAGATGAGCGCATAGGAGAGCGACTCGTTCAGATCCGCTTTGTATGCAGCGCCCAAGTTCGCGTAGCTGCTGAGCATGTCGCCCGAATTCACCGTTACGGCTGGCGCTACGGTAAGGTCCCCCGAAACACTGGGGTCTACATACCCAAAGCTAAACTCTAGATACCGGCCTTCTTCGAAGAGAACCGCCATGGATTGCGGTGTCCGTTCGAGGCCCCCTGCGTAGGCAGACGTGCCCGCGCCCAAGGCAGCAACGGCAAGTGCTAGTTTCTTCATGACTATTGATCCCTTCCCAGCCACATCAGGTTTATTGAATTCGTCAGTAGGAAGTCGCTTGTTTCGCGTCAATTGGTACGCAGCGTCACAAAGGTGTCATCTAACTTTTAATCGCAAAAGTGACACAGATTACTGTGCCTTGCGCGATTCCACCCAGATGTTGAGGTAATTTCCGGCAAAAATCAGGGCGGCTCCGACAAATACAAGCGGGTCCAAAGATTCTCCGTAGAAGAGCATGCCGACTATTGCGATGACAGGCAGTCGAATAAAGTCCATTGGCGTCACGATGGTGGCGGGCGCGACGGCCAACGCGTTGGTCAGACAGGTGTGGGCGAGGAGGCCTGCGACGGCAATGAGCGCGACCCAGGGCCAGCTTGTCGCGGAGGGTAGGGCTACATCTCCATCCCACGCTGTGGCGATAATTCCGAAGCCGACCTGTGTCAGCGTCAGCCAGAACAATATGCAGTAGATAGTTTCTGTGCGGGTGAGCATTTTGGTGCAGACGATGGAGCCTGCGAAGCCAATGGCGGCAGCTGCCGCTATGAGAAGGCCGATTGGATCTCCATCTGCGCCCGGTCGTGCAACGATGAGGGCTCCGACGAACCCCAGCGCGAGGGCTGCCAATCGCGACCCGGTGAGCCGTTCGCCAAGAAGGAGCGCGGCCAGTATCATGATCCAGATGGGCGATGTGAATTCGAGCGCGAATAGTTGTGCGAGTGAGATCAGTCCAAGCGCATAGAACCAAAGGTTCTGGCCGGTAAAATGTGCGAGGTTTCTGATAAGGTGGAGTCCCAGTCGATTTGTGCGCGCTTCCGGCAGTTTCCCAAAGGCGATGCCTACGCAGACAATAATGACGAGACCGATCAATGACCGGTACATCATCATCTCAAAGGTATCGAGTTCGTGATTAATAGCGCGTCCGGCCACGGCCATGGATGAGAAGCTGAATATTGCCCCCGTCATCCAGGCCGCGGCCAGAAGAGGCCGCGACTTATCTGTCATTCAAGATATTGGATATAGTCTTCTCGTGGAACATTGCCTGCCTGTGCTGCGCTAGCCGCGGCTGCGCGGACGACGTTGAGTGGCCATTTCACGCTTTCCCAGAGGAGGGGCGGTGTGACTTGAAGGCCGCCATCGGGATCGGCTGCAACGTTCGTGATGTCATTGAAACCTGCCCAACGGAAGGAAGCATTCGCGCGTGGCAGGTGGTAGCGGTGCGTGACCAACAAGATCGGTGCCGACTTGTTGAGGTCTTCGATATCGGCTGTGAAGAGCGCGTTCTGCAATGTGGAATGAGAACCGCTTTCAACCGTAATGGCATCTTCCGGCACACCGGCGGCGACTGCTGCTGTCTTCATGGCATCGGCGACAGCTTCCGCGTTAGAGGTGGTGCCACCTGAGACGACGAGGCGTGGCGCGAGACCTTCGTCATAGAGCGCAACGGCGCGATTCAGACGTTCTTCAGTTTCGCCAAAGAGGCCGCCATTCTTACCAGCATTGCCAGAGACGACGACGATTGCTTCTGCTTCGGGGAGTTCTGGTTTGGGCTCGTACATTGCGACGTAAAGCCCGGTTCCGATCAGGGCGCACCATACCGACAGGACGGCGATCGCAAAGATCCATCTAATAAGTTTCATAATACCACCTAACTGATTCCACACAAAGAACTGCCAAAAAGGCGATTCAAGCGGAGTTTACCCTTCGGGTCAGATTGTCCCAAGTCTTCGGGCTTTTAATGAGAAAAACTTACTCAAATAAGTATCAAAATGGCAAACAATTCCGTGCTGTGCGTCGAATTGTTTCCGTCTTGAAGGGTGAGCTTTGTGCTTATTCCATCTCGATGGTGCCTGGCGGCTTCGATGTGATGTCATAAAACACTCGGTTTATGCCAGGAACCTCGTTGATGATGCGTGTTGCGGTTTCACCGAGGAATTCATGGGTGAAGGGATAATAATCTGCTGTCATGCCATCTACGGACGTTACTGCGCGGAGCGCACATGCGTAGTCGTAAGTCCGCCCGTCGCCCATGACACCAACTGTCCGCACGGGGAGGATGGCTGCGAATGCCTGCCAAATCTCGTCGTACAGCCCGTGCTTGCGGATTTGGTCGATGTAGACCGCGTCGGCATTGCGCAAGATGTCGAGTTTCTCACGTGTGATTTCGCCGGGACATCTGATTGCCAGGCCAGGGCCCGGGAATGGATGGCGGCCGATGAAGGACGGCGGCAAACCCAGCTCGTGGCCAAGAGCCCGAACTTCGTCTTTGAAGAGCTCTCGCAGTGGTTCGACGAGCTTAAGGCCCATCTTTTCCGGCAAACCGCCGACGTTGTGGTGGCTTTTGATGGTGACGGATGGGCCACCTGAGAAGCTGACGCTTTCGATCACGTCTGGATAGAGCGTGCCTTGCGCAAGGAATTCGGCATCCTCAATCTCGTTGGCGTATTTCTGAAAGACGTCGATGAAAAGCTTGCCGATAATCTTGCGCTTGGTTTCCGGATCGGATTGGCCATCGAGTTCGCCGAGGAACAACTCGCTTTCGTCCGCGTGGATGAGCGGGATGTTATAGTTGTCTCGGAACATCGCCACAACTTCATCCGCTTCGTTCTTCCGAAGTAGCCCGTGATCCACGAAGACGCAGGTCAACTGGTCGCCAATAGCTTCGTGAATTAGAACTGCGGCAACAGAGCTGTCGACCCCGCCCGAAAGGCCACAGATTACTTTCTTGTTGCCAACTTGATCGCGGATCTTTCGGATTGCCTCTTCACGGTAGGCACCCATCGTCCAGTCGCCACTAAAGCCCGCTTCTTTAATGAAGTTTTCGAAAAGCTTTGCGCCTTTGGGTGTGTGGTGCACCTCGGGGTGGAACTGTACGGCGTAGAACTTTCGGTCGGTATCGGCCGTGATTGCGTAGGGCGCATTGGGTGAGGTGCCGAAGACTTTGAAACCGGGGGCCAATTCGGCGACGTGATCGCCATGGCTCATCCAAACTTGTTCCGACTCGTCGTCGAACCATCCTTTCAAGAGCTCTAAAGCTTCGGAGGATTGTTGGACGTAAGCTCGTCCGAATTCAGCGGTTCCGCCACCGCCGGAGATCTTGCCGCCTTCAACACGACCGCCAAGCATCTGCATCATGACCTGTTGCCCGTAGCAGATCCCGAGAACTGGGATGCCGAGATCGAAGAGATTTTTCGGGGGGCGCGGCGAATTTTCGTGTACGACACTCGCTGGTCCGCCGGAAAGGATCACGGCCCTTGGAGCAAAGTCCTTCAGGAAGTCTTCGGTCACCGCGTTGAACGGGTGTATTTCGCAGTAGACACTGAGTTCTCTCAGTCGGCGAGCGATGAGTTGGGTGACTTGCGAGCCGAAGTCGATGATGAGGAGGCGGTCATGGATTTGCGCGTTCATGTGCGCTGATTAGGCGGCTACCCGGTGTTGTGCAAGCGTATTGGCGTGTCGTTCTGCACACTTGATGCGAGTTGCTTAACTAATTTGCAGTGCTGATGAAGCGATGTCGTTTTCGCATGGCAATCGCCGCAAACTGGCCGCGCTGGATTCGCCCCTCGTGTATTAAGCGTTGAACTTGTTTTTTCGGAGCCATCGATATGAGTGAAGCCAGAGAACGTCGTCGGGCGCGTGGGGGCGGAGGCGCGGCCCGTCGTGCGGAGCGCACATCTTTCCGGCTGGAAGTAGCGCGCTTTATCGAGCGCAATATTCCGAACTTTGAAGTGCTGACTGAAGAGGCGCTTCAGATCATCGAAGAGAACGCAGAAACGGTTCTTGAAGAGGTCGGAGTTGCGTTTGTCGATAATCCGGATGCTTTGGCTCTTTGGAAGGATGCGGGCGCAGACATTGATGGCGAACGGGTTCGTTTGCCAAGAGGATTGGCGCGTAGCCTTTGCAAGACAGCGCCGTCGCGGTTCACGCAGCATGCCCGGAACCCGGAGCGCAACGTTGAGATCGGAGACAACACGCTGGTGCTGGCGCCCGTGTATGGTCCGCCGTTTGTGCGAGATGTCGCCGGTGGACGGCGTTACGCGACGATTGAAGACTTCCGCAAGTTTGTGAAGCTGACGTACTTGTCGAAATGGCTGCACCACTCGGGTGGTACGGTTTGTGAGCCAACGGATGTGGCTGTGAATAAACGCCATCTCGATATGCTAATGGCGCATATGACGTTGTCTGATAAGCCATTTATGGGGTCGGTGACCGAGCCTATCCGCGCTCAGCATTCGGTGGAGATGTGCGAAATTCTGTTTGGAAAGGAATTCGTCGCACAGAACACGGTGATGACATCGCTCATCAACATCAATTCGCCGCTGACGTTTGATTCCACGATGATGGGTGCGATGGAGGTGTATGCGCGTAACAACCAGGCTTCAATCATTTCGCCGTTTATCGTTGGTGGAGCGATGGCGCCTGTCAGTGTCGCTGGAACATTGACGCAGGTCTTGGCCGAGGTTCTGGCCGGTGTTGCCTATAGCCAGCTTGTGAAGCCGGGCGCGCCGGTGATTGCTGGTACCTTTGTGACATCGATCGATATGAATTCCGGTGCGCCGACCTTTGGAACGCCTGAGGCCGCCCACATCACGTATGGTATGGGACAGTTAGCGCGGCGTTTGGGCTTACCCTACCGCTCGGCCGGGTCCTTTTGCGGATCGAAACTGCCGGATGCTCAGGCCGCGTATGAGACTGCAAACTCGCTCAATGCCGGTTTGATGTCGGGTGTAAACTTTATGCTGCACGCAGCGGGGTGGCTCGAGGGTGGCTTGGTCGCGAGCTTCGAGAAGTTCGTCATGGATGCCGACCAGCTGGGCGTTTTGCATCATTTGGCGCGTGGCGTGGACGTCTCGGAGAACGGGCAGGCTATGGATGCCATTCGGGAGGTCGGCCCCGGTGGGCACTATCTGGGCTGTGCACACACTCAAGCCAATTTCAAAGAAGCGTTCTGGCGGACCGATTTGCTTGATTACAAGCCGTTTGAGACTTGGAGCGAAGAGGGTGGTCGAGACACGGTGGCATTGGCGTCGGCACGTGTCGAGAAGATGCTGAATGATTATCAGGCACCGCCGATGGATGTCTCTATCAGAGAGGCATTAGATGCCTATGTTGCTGAAAAGAAGGCAGCGGAACCTGACGCGTTTGGGTGAGTTACTGGTGCTGACCTAACCGGTTTGAACCTGTCGCGAAATGAGCAGCCGTGCTTCGCCCATTAAGGCGATCAACACTTCGAGGTGGCGTGATACTGAGTATCCGACATCGCCTGTCTTGCGTGTGGCTTCGAGTTCAGCCTCTGTTTGAATAAGGTCCTGCAACACGCGCTCAGAGCATGCCGCGTCAGATTCCAGAATGCGCGCCAAGGTTCTTTCGCGGCTATAGTTTGCCAACCCTAACCGAGCAGCACGCGTCAGCAGGCGGGGGCGTCTCAGGGCAATAATATAGTCCAAAGTATCTCTCATCGAGGTGTCCTTTTGTGATATGGGCACATCTTTAGTGCAACCTAAAGGTGTGTTGCGATTATTGCGCGACATCCGTTCGGTTGTATTTTCAATTGTTTACGTTTGTGTCTGCATCTTCAAGCAATCGGTCATGTTAACTTCGCAGCAATAATTGCAACCATAGGTTGCTAACTGCTAAGCTCCTATTTAGGCGAGGATCTCACGATCCAACTTTATGGTCCGATGCAGAAGGAGGCCGCCATGCAAACTGTTGTTGAAAGAGAGATGCTGGATCAGGTTCCCGATTGGGTTCCCCTAGAAGTGCATCGGTATTTAGCACACACAGTCCTTGGTCGGTCTATTCGCGAACTTGCGCGTGAAGCGGGCTGTCATGCGTCGACGGTTTTGCGGCAGGTTCGCCGGTATGAAACTCGCCGCGATGACTTCTTAGTTGACCGTGCCTTGTCGCGTTTATGCGCGCAGCGCGGTCCACAGCTGTCAGGGCGCACTTGTTGCAAGGATCAAGAGACTATGACGACTGTTTTGGCTGTGAATGACGTCGAAATGCCGAATGAAGCTGCCATACGGGCGGAAGCCCCACGCGTGTTGCGGCGCTTAAATGAGCCTGGCGCCTGCCTCGCAATAGCCGAAGAGATGGAGAAGGCGGTTATTGTTCGCGAGGATGCGTCTGGTCAGACTCTCCGCACAGCGGTGATGGAACGGCCCATGGCGGAAGCAATGGCGCTGAAAGAGTGGGTCAGTCTGCATTCTGACGGGCGCATTAAGCGGTACAGGATCAGCACGACGGGCCGGCATGCCTTGAAGCGATTTCTGGCTGAGGAAGAGGCGTTGCGCGCGGGGCTTGCCGAAGAGGCCAACCCTTACCTGGCGCAGCATGGCGAACATATTGTTAAGAAAGACACCAGTAGCGTCGGCGCGCGTCGGCGCGTTCGCTATAATGCGACTGAGAGCCCACTACTTTCTTTGGCGCGTCGGCGTGACAAGTCGGGCCAGCCGTTTCTTGCCCCGGATCTTGTGGCTGCCGGTGAGCGGTTGCGCGAAGACTTCGAGCTTGCTCAGATGGGACCGCGGGTTGCGCAAAACTGGGATAAGTTTTTGACTGGCGGAGGGCGGGGCGACTTTGCCGGCTCAAACGAAGGTGGGGGATCTGATGCAGCCCGCCGTCGCGTTATGGACGCGGTAACGGATTTAGGTCCTGGGCTTGGGGATGTCGTTTTGCGGTGCTGCTGCTTTCTTGAAGGCATGGAGGCGGTTGAAAAGCGCATGGGCTGGTCGGCGCGCTCGGGGAAGATCGTACTGCGCATTGCTCTGATACGGCTGAAAAAGCATTACGATACCGTTTCAGAAAACTGGTCTCCGCTTATTGGATGAGTGCCCAGGCGCGCCTTGATTGCAGTTTTTGCATACCCGTCATGTGCGACCTATCGAAGGTTGGACTTGAGGGAGTGAAGTGGTTACATCGGAGCTAAGAGGAGCTCCGATGACCCAAAAAGACCTGAAAATCCCCGCGCTGCGGCATCCGGAAAAACAGCGACGTCCTGACAATGCGCAGCCGAAGAAACCCGATTGGATTCGCGTAAAAGCACCTGTCAGCGAGGGATATAAGGCCACGCGCGATATTATGCGCGAGCACAAGCTGGTGACAGTTTGCGAAGAAGCGGGTTGCCCAAACGTGGGCGAATGTTGGAGCCAAGGCCACGCTACCATGATGATCATGGGTGAGGTCTGCACGCGCGCCTGCACATTCTGTAATATCGCGACTGGCAAGCCGCCTGAGGCGCTCGATGTATTTGAGCCGGGCCGAGTTGCTGATGCTGTCAAAAAGCTTGGTTTGAATCATGTGGTGATCACATCGGTTGACCGCGATGACGTCGAAGATGGGGGTGCAGAGCATTTTGCGCAGACCATTCGCGCCGTTCGCCGCCAAAGCCCGAATACAACAATTGAAATTCTCACGCCGGACTTCCTGCGCTGCGATCCGTCAGTGCTTGAAGTAGTGGTGAAGGCGAAACCAGATGTCTTCAATCACAACCTGGAAACGGTACCTGGGCTTTACCCCGAAGTGCGTCCGGGTGCTCGATACTTCCACTCGCTTCGACTTTTACAGCGGGTGAAGGAACTTGATCCGACAATGTTCACCAAGTCCGGAATTATGGTTGGCCTGGGTGAAGACAAGCAGGCGGTTCATGCTGTCATGGACGACATGCGCGCAGCAGACATCGATTTCCTTACCATTGGGCAGTATTTGCAGCCGACGCCGAAGCATCACGCTGTTGACCGGTTTGTAACGCCCGAGGAGTTCGCCGCTTACGAGAAAGCTGCTTATGGCAAGGGTTTCCTGATGGTGTCGGCGACGCCGCTGACGCGGTCTTCCTATCATGCGGGCGACGACTTTGCACGCTTGCGCGAGGCGCGTTTAAAGAAGCTTGGCTCCAATTAAGGTCGCTGCGAGCCGTTACTCGACGGGCGGCAGAGATTTGATGTAGGCCGCGATGGCGTTTCGGTCTTCGGCTGAAAGACGCGCCATATTTCGCACGACTTGAGCCATTTCGCCGCCAGCGCTGTCAAAGTCGGGTGTGAAGCCTGTTTCAAGATAATAGGCGATATCTGCTTCACTCCATTCGAGTTGGCTCGGAGTCAGGCCGGGAATGCGTCCTGGACCCGACGGATTTGGTGCACCGGCCATCCAGCGGTTAAGATCAAGACCGCCCAAAGCCGTGCGCGGCGTATGGCATTCGGCGCAGTGTCCGGCGGCTTCGACGAGGTATTGCCCGCGCTCTGAACCGCTGATGGGGCCAACAAAATCGGAACTGAAGTACAGGAATTTCCAGCCGCCAACGCTGGCGCGGATGTTAAATGGGAATGCGACTTCATGGGGCTGGCTTGGAGTGTCGGACACCGGCAGGGTCTGCATGAACGCCCAAAGGTCTGCGATGTCCTGGTCGGTCATGCGCGTGTAGGATGTATAAGGGAATGCTGGAAAGTAATGTGAGCCATCGGGCGATGTGCCGTGCAGCATGGCATTGGCAAAGTTTGTGATTGTCCAGTTTCCAATTCCTTCCGGGCCGGGAGAAATATTCGGAGATATGAACGTGCCAAAGTCGCTTTTGAGGTGCTGGCCGCCTGCAAGAACAAGCTTTGTTGCATCGTCCTCGGCGGCATGGCAAGAGCCGCAACCGCCAGCCCAATACACAAGCTCTCCGTGTGCGGCGTCGCCGTCTAGTCCATCGAAACGAGTACTGGCGATTTCAGTGGGTTTGGTGATCCAAAGACCCGCGACCACCACAACGACGATCAATAAGACGAGATAGACGAAGAACCGGCGCATCAGCTTTAATGGCACCGCTGTGAGTGCGGTGCCAAGTCTTTTGCCTAAATTCAGTTGTTGGAGAGCTGATACTTCTCGTGGCACGCGCCACAAGACGCGCCCACAGGGCCGAGCGCAGGTCCGATTGCGCCTTGCCCGTCGCCGGCTACGGCTGCCAATGCTGCTGCGGCTGCAGCCAATTGCCCGCCAATTTCGAAGGCTGATGATCCGGAATCCCAAAGCGCGGGCAAAGCGCGTGTTTCTTCGCCGAGTTCCGCGTTCGATGTACCGGGCACCCAATAGCTGCGTTGGTCGAGGGTGGATAGAGTTGCTAGATTGTTGGCTGCGGCTTGCGCTGCGCCAGCGTCGTATTCGATGTTTCCGCGCGCCATCCCGCCCAAGATTCCAAGATTGTGAGCGTAGAGCTGCATGTGCGACTGCCTTGCTTTTACCGCGGGGTTGCCGCCATGGCCGCCGGCGAATGCAGTGGTGGTCGAGGCAGCAAGAGCCGCTGCAATGATAAGTGTGGTAACGCGTTTCATCGAAAACTCTCCGCTAAGTCATAATCAAGCAAATCGTAGAGGGGTGCGACAAAAAGGATAGTCGTGATTATCGCAAGGTCATCGCGCGCCAACGCACAGATCATCTGTGCTTTTTTGTTAGAACTGGAATCCAACTGAGACCCCAAATTCGGGGTTGTCGCTTGTTAGACCGTTCACGCCGCCTTCTACGAATGTGCCGCTATCTGTTGCCAAGGATGCGCCGAGGCCAAAACGAGTTTCGGTTGTATCGCTGGCGACATCAGCGTCCCTTTCGCCGGAAACCCCCAATGAAATTGAAGGGTTAACGGAGAGACCGAGATACACTTGGCTTAAAGTGCGGCCTTCGTTTTCGTTGGAGCGCAACACGTTGATTCCCGCCGTTGCACGTCCCCGTGTGAATTCGGTGCCAAGTCTATATTGTTCTTCCTGCCCGTCCGTTTCTGCACCGCCGTAGACCGCGACATTATCCAGCGCGCCAATTGGGCTTGTGTCGTATCGGCCAGCTAACCCAATGATTGATTGGCCAGAATCTTCAAGCGTGTGAACGGACGTGCCGAGCAGGACAGGACCTTGACGGGCTGCGAGTCTCACTCCGGCCCCGAGCGTCTCATTTAGCGCGGCTTCATCGACGAGCGGTCTGAGATTCATTGGAACGCCGGGAGCGCCTGATGGCAGTGCGCCGCCGTCCAAGATGGATCGTGGACGTCCCAAATCAAATTCGCCGAACGGAAACTCAATGCCGGCGCTTGCATAGGATCCGCGTCTATCCTCGTCGAAACGGAAGCCGAGATTGACCCGCGTCGTCAATTCCGGGGCTTTCTCTTCAGAGTCCGGGATTACAGGCGACGATTGCTCGGAGAAAAAACCATCTTGCGCGAATTTCAAAACTGGCGCCTCAAACGACAGGTCGAGCGCAGAGCTAGCACCAGGTACCGTTAAGCAAATCGTAAGAATGGCAGCGGGAGCAAAACGCAAAATGCGATCCTTGAAAAACACCCCGCCCAAGACAACCTTAGTATGCCGACCGGCATCGAACAGCGTCTATCTGCAAATTTGCGGTGGCTGTCTTAAGAATGTGTCAAAACGGTCGCAATTGGTGTTTTGCGGTGCGCCTACGTGAACCGGACTTTACCGATAAACGGGAGGTTACGGTTTCTTTGGGCATAATCGATCCCATAGCCGACAACGAACTCATCTGGGATTTCGAATCCAGTCCATGTTGCGCGAATGTCTGTTTCGCGACGAGAGGGCTTGTCTAGCAAAGCGATTGTTTCCAAACGACGTGGCTCGCGTGAGGAGAGAAGGCTAATGACGTGACTTAGGGTGAAGCCTGTATCAACGATGTCTTCTACGACTAGCACGTCTCGGCCGCCAATCTCTCCGCGTAGGTCCTTCAGAATTCTTACTTCGCGGCTCGACTCCATGCTGTCGCCGTATGAGGACGCTTCGAGAAAGTCGACTTCAACGTTCATGTCCAACTCTCGCACAAGGTCCGCGATGAAGACGAATGAGCCGCGAAGGAGTCCGACGACGACGAGCTTTTCGGTATCCGAAAAGGTGGCCTTGATTTCTGCTGCGAGCGCTTCGATGCGTGCGGCGATGGATTTGGCCGAGATCATCTCGTCGATAACATAAGGTTGCGTCACGTTGGCAAATCCTCTTGACTGTCCGTCCTGTCTCTACACTTAAGTCAAAGTCGATGGCTATAGCTGAGACAAATTTGAGAACAAACGCGAAGACCTGATGCCGACGCACGAAGAAACACGACACCTTCCTTATACGGCTGAGCAGATGTACGCGTTGGTGTCAGATGTGGCCCGATACCCGGAATTTCTGCCGTGGACAGCTGCAGCGCGGGTGCGCTCGGTGACCGATGATGGTGATCGGAAGATCATGCTGGCGGACCTCGTTATCTCGTTCAAGGTTTTTCGAGAGAAGTTTGGTAGCAGAGTGGTTCTTTGGCCGGATGAACATCGGATTGATACTGAGTATCTGGACGGTCCATTCGAATTCATGATTTCGAACTGGAAATTCACGGATACAGATGGCGGGTGCGACGTGTTTTTCCATGTAGACTTCGCATTCCGCAACCGATTGCTGCAGTCGACTGCGACGCTATTTTTCAACGACGCGATGCAGCGGATTGTTCGTGCTTTCGAGCGTAGAGCCCAGGAATTGTACGGTTATTAGCTGCGGAGATACTGGGCTTCGAAGTCCTTTTCAAAAGAGCGACGGCTGTGGAGCCGCCGCTCTTTGCAGACACACTTATGACGACATATCGTAAGCACGTTCACCGTGTTGGGCTAGGTCGAGGCCAGTGGTTTCTGTGTCTTCGTCGACCCGCAGTCCAAAGATGGCTTTTACAATCAGGGCAATGACAGCGGTCACGACGACAGTGAAGACGCCAACAATTACGATGCTGCCAAGTTGTGCTGACCACGCGCCTTGCCCAAAGACAGCGATCATAATCGTGCCGAAAATGCCGCCCACGCCGTGGACTGCGAAGACGTCAAGAGTGTCGTCGATCTTGAGTAGATTTCGGATGACGTTCACTGCTTCCTGGCAGAGGATGCCTGCGATTGCACCAATGATCAGCGCTTCGACCGGCCCGACGAATCCACTTGCAGGTGTAATGGAAGCGAGGCCAGCGATTGTACCTGTGACCATGCCAACGAGGGATGACTTGCCGTATTTGATGCGTTCCCAAATTGCCCATGTGAGCGAAGCTGTGGCTGCAGAGATATGAGTCACCGTCAAGGCCATCGCAGCTCCACCATCCGCGGCCAGTTGAGAGCCACCGTTGAATCCGAACCAGCCAACCCAGAGCATCGCGGCACCGATCATGACGAAGCCGGGGTTGTGCGGAGGGGTTGTCTGATTGCGGCGTGCGCCTAGCAGAACGGCGATCACCAGTGCCGCCAAGCCAGCTGTTTCGTGGACGACGATTCCGCCGGCGAAGTCACGTGCGCCTGTTTCTCCGAATATCCCGCCGTCTGCGAGCATACCGCCACCCCAAATCCAGTGGACAACTGGCGCGTAGCACAAGAGCATCCAAAGCGTCGAAAACGTCACGACGAAGGCGAAGTTGATGCGTTCAACGTAGGCGCCGACGATTAGGGCGGGTGTGATAATCGCGAATGTCATTTGGAAGGCAAAGAATAGGACCTCTGGAAGGGTGCCTGACAGCGAGTCCGCTGTGACGCCTGAGAGGAACATCTTGTCGAGGCCGCCCCAATAGCCTGAACCGCCAGACCCAAATGCAATCGAGTACCCGAAAGCGAGCCAGGCGACCGACATCGCGCATGCGATTGCGTAACAGTGCATGAAGACGCTGAGTACGTTTCTTGCGCGAACAAGGCCGCCGTAAAACAATGCCAATCCCGGTAGCGTCATGAACAGCACGAGTGCCGTCGCTACGATAATCCAAGCAGTATCTGCCCCAACCATGTGTCCCTCCAACTTTTGGTTTGCGCCACGAAACGTGTCGTGGGCGCGATTTAAAGAGGCAACGGTGGGATTCGGTGGTTAATTATTGAGCAATTCCATACCTGCCAATGCTGTGGGCGAAATCTGGGGCAATACGATTAAAAAATGTGCAGTTTAGGAAAGAGCTTCGATGAGGAGCTTGAGAGCATGCTCTACAGTATTATTGCGAACGTTTTCCCGACCGATTGGGCCGAACTCGATGGTTTCCGCCGTTGGCTCTGCGCCGGTTGCTGCCAAGCCAAAGCACACTCTGCCTTCTGGTTTGTGATCTGAGCCGCCAGGACCTGCGATGCCAGTTACGGACACCGCAAGGTTCGCAGTCGAACGTTCTAGAGCGCCTTGCGCCATGGCCAGAGCCACCTCTTCACTTACCGCCCCGTGTTGTTGGATGAGTTCCTCGGGCACACCGAGCATCATCTTCTTTGCCTCGTTGGAATACGTGATAAAACCGCGGTCGAAGATGTCGGACGAACCGGAGATCTCGGTGATGGCACCTGAGATGAGGCCGCCGGTGCAGCTTTCTGCGGTCGCCACGATCGCGCCCTGACGTTTTGCAAGCTCAAGAAGGAGTTGGGCGGAGGAGGGGTTTGTCACGTTGCGAGCCCCAGATGCGTAATCGCAGCGAGTGCTGCAACACCGATTGCTGCGAAGACTCCTGCCCAAACATCGTCCAGCATCACGCCTGTGGCGTCACCGCGACGATCGGCTTTACCGACCAACGATGGTTTCCAGATGTCGAAAAGACGAAACAGAGCGAAAGCGGCTATAAGACCGGGCCAGAGTTTAAGGACTGACACTTCTGCAAGGTAAGCGCCGAACGCCACCGGGAGAAGAGCGATCCACTGCCCAACAACTTCGTCCACGACAACCCATGACGGGTCGTGATCATCAAGGCCGTCGCTTTCATGTCGCAACACGGCGACGCCAAGTGCATAGAGCGCGGGCGTTGAAACTAAGAGTAGCCATGGTCCGCCGATGGAATACAGAATCCATGCAGCGGGAAAAGCAGCGATTGATCCCCATGTGCCGGGGGCAGGGCGGATGTGGCCCGCGCCGAAGAAGCTCAGTAACAGCCGGTTCACTTCGACACCAAGGTAACTGTGGCCATACAGGCGATGCCTTCTCCACGCCCCGTGAAGCCTAACTTTTCGGACGTCGTGGCCTTTATGCTTACGCGGCCGGCATCTGTTTCGAGGATGCGTGCAAGGTTTGACTGCATTGACGCAGCATGTGGTCCGATTTTGGGGAACTCGCAAATGAGGGTGCAATCAACATTAGAGATGCGAAAGCCTTTGTCGGCAGCCAGTGACACGGCGTGTGCCAGGAAGATGTCCGATGCCGCACCTTTCCATTGCGGATCACTGGGAGGGAAGTGTCGTCCAATATCACCCTCAGCGAGCGCGCCGTAGATGGCATCTGTTACGGTGTGGAGCGCAACGTCGGCATCTGAGTGCCCTTGAAGGCCGCGCGAATGCGGGATGTCGATGCCGCAAAGGATGACCTTTTCTCCGCGGCCAAATCGGTGAACGTCAAAGCCATTGCCAACGCGGATGTCCATATTTGAATCCTGCCTAGCGCGAAGAATTTTTTCCGCGCGTTCAAAGTCTTGGGGGTGCGTGATCTTGATGTTGTCCGGGTCGCCTTCTGTGATTAGGACGTTCAGTCCTGCGGCTCGAGCGACCTCGACGTCGTCGGCGGCCTCAGCTTCTGCGCCGTCGTGCGCAGCGCGAATTTTCTTGAGCTCAAACCCTTGTGGTGTTTGAGCTCTAAAAAGGTTGGATCGATCCACCGTTGCGGAAACCGAGCCATTTTCACCACGCCAAAGTGCGTCGGTTACGGCGAGCGCTGGGGCTGCGGCATCGTGCGAATTGAGCGCGTCAATAACCCCGTCGATGACTTGCGAAGTCACCAAGGGTCGGGCCACATCATGGATAAGAACGTGAGTAGTATCCTCGCTTAGAGCGACCAGCCCGGCCTTCACAGATGCAGAGCGTGTTTCTCCACCAGTCACATGGGATGAAACCAGATCGCGCGACCATATCGATAGGTCAGTGTCATCAGGGTGCAAAACCATGACGATCTCGCTCACCGCTGGATGGGATTTGATTGCGCGAAGTGTACGCTCAGCAATTGGGATGCCTGCCAAATCGCGCCACTGCTTCGGGACCTCTCCACCGGCGCGGAGTCCACGCCCAGCTGCCACTATGACGACGCCAAGCTTCATATGTCCTGCAAGTCCTTCATACCCACCCTCTAGGCAATGGTGAGGAAAGTGACAATGCTCGCAATTTCCGAAAAAATCGCCTAAAAAATGTGCATGTGGTGAATTTGATGGCTTTTAATGGCTGCCATTAATTGAGGTTAACCGCCATAACTCATAGATAAAAGGGCGTTGCTCAAGGATTAGGCATGACAATAGCGATAGGCGCAGTGCAGTTATATCCGCCCGTGTTTTTGGCTCCAATGGCCGGAATCACGGACTTGCCGTTCCGCAGATTGGTTGCGTCCTTTGGGGCTGGACTTGTTGTGAGCGAAATGGTTGCGAGCCAAGAGATGGTGCAGGCCAAGCCGGGAGTTCGCGAAAAGGCAGAACTTGGCTTTGGTGAGAACGCGACGTCTGTGCAGTTGGCTGGCCGGGATGCGTTCTGGATTGCCGAAGCCGCACGTATGGTTGAGGCGAATGGTGCCAAGATCATCGATATCAATATGGGATGTCCGGCGAAAAAGGTGACAGGCGGCATGTCTGGATCGGCTCTGATGAAGACGCCGGATCACGCTCTGACACTAATTGAAGCTGTTGTGTCGGCTGTTTCGGTGCCTGTGACCCTAAAGATGCGGTTGGGTTGGGACGACGACTGCTTGAATGCTGCGGATATCGCGGCGCGCGCAGAGGCGGCGGGTGTTCAAATGATCACCGTGCACGGTCGTACCAGGTGTCAGTTCTATAAGGGGCGCGCGAACTGGGCTGCGATACGAGGCGTGAAGAATGCTGTCGACGTACCAGTTATTGCAAACGGCGATATTGTGGATGCCGCGACGGCTAAGGACGCATTGAAAAAATCTGGTGCTGACGGTGTTATGGTAGGGCGCGGGATACAGGGTGCACCTTGGCGGTTGGCGGAGATTGCCCATGCATTGGGGTGGGGCGCGCGACCCGAAATCCCGCGTGGTGATGCGTTCACCGAAATGGTCTTGCGGCATTTTGAAGAGACGGTCGAATTCTACGGCAAAGACTTGGGCGGACGAGTCGTTCGCAAACATCTTGGTTGGTACATGGACCGAGCCGGGACGCCGCCCTCGCTACGAAAGTCGGTGTTGACCGCCGATGTCGGGGAAGCCCGGTCGCTCTTGCCCGCTGCTCTAGAGGAGCGCTTGGCCGCATGAACACTTTTCACGACATGCTTTGGCTTTCGTTACCGATCCCAGCGTTTTTGATCGATCCTGGAGAGGTGATTGCAGAAGTGAACCCCGCTGCGGAGAGCTTTCTGAATGCGAGCGCGAGATCCATGCGGGGCGCACCTTTCTTCGACTTGCTGGCAATCGATTCACCTATTGATGATGGGTTTCGTCGGGTCCGGCAGGATCAAGCGTCCATGTTCATGAACAATGTCGACGTGGGTTCTGGCAATGTCGCGCCGGTCCGTTGCAACGTGCAGATCGCACCCATGACGGGAATGCCTGGATTTGTGCTTGTACTTATGGAGCCGCGCGGGCTTGCAGATCGGTTGGACCGTTCGATGTCTGCCAAGTCTGCGGCGAAATCAGCGATCGGTATGGCGGAGATGCTGGCACATGAGATCAAGAACCCATTGGCGGGAATTACCGGCGCCGCGCAGCTTTTGAGCATGAATCTTTCAGGCGATGATCTGGAGCTTACAGATCTGATCGTGAATGAAAGCAGGCGGATAGTTAAGCTGCTTGAGCAAGTCGAGCAGTTCGGCAATCTGCGGCCCCCCGAGAAGAAATCTGTCAACCTACACGATCTGTTGGATCGCGCACGAAAGTCGGCCGAGATCGGATTTGCTGCTCATATGGATATTATTGAGGAGTACGATCCGTCGCTGCCACCCACGCATGTTGATGGCGACCAAATGCTGCAGGTTTTTCTG
>CAYPVG010000246.1:0-3593 GCA_964414085.1 uncultured Boseongicola sp.
TGGGGTGTAGCCAAGTGGTAAGGCAGCGGTTTTTGGTACCGTGTATCGTAGGTTCGAATCCTACCACCCCAGCCAGGCTTATCTCCCAAACCTGCGATACGAGAGACCGCGGCAGATAGTGGCGTGGTTTCCGCGGTTTGCGGCGAGGTCAGGTTTGGGCAGACAACGACTACCGCCCGTACCTGCCCACCAAAGTGCATCCGTCTGGAATCACGTTTTCCGCGATACGCGAGTACTTGTTCTCAGAGGTTTGCGATGCGCTCGCGTTGCGCCGGCCAGTCGGCGGTCAGCGGATGGCGCAGGCACCAGTCAGACGTCAGACCCAGTGGCTGCGTGCCTTTGGTGATGTCCCGGACAATATCGGGCGCAAGGAAGGCGAGGTCGAGGATCTGCTGGACGCGTCGTTTCGATGTGCCAGCCTCGACTGCAATGGCCTCAAAGCTAAGACCCTCCTTGAGACGCCCGTAGCAATGGTTTGCCAGAATGATGTTGTCGAGAAGGGGTTGGTCGATCTGCCGTGCGCCGTCCCCGATGACCATCTTCATCTCGACGCCGCGTCGGCGCTCGCTGAAGGGCAGGGCGATTATAAGATCGCTCCGGTCGCACTCGAGTATGACGCCTATCTGCTTGTGCAGCCGCTCCGCATTTATGTCGATGGAGAGCTTGCCTGGAGCGATGCAGACCCTCTCAACGATGCTCAGAGCCTCGTTCGCCTTCGGGACCGGCGTTTCCGCTCCCGGGAATTTATGATTGTTCGATGCAATAGAGATCTGCCTGATCCTCTTCAGAACAGCCCCCGCGATTGAGTTCTCCAGTTGCTCTGCGGGAATGCGCCAGGTCCGCTGCCTCTCATCTGCCCGGGATACCCCCGTCACCAGCTTCTGAGAGATGTAATAGCGATAGCGTTTTTCTCCCTTTCTCGTGTGACTCGGGGTGAGCCGTTCGTCGGCTTCGTCGGTGATCTTCCCCGCGAGGGGCGATGGATTGAGGTGGTGTTTTGTCCGTCGTGCCTTTGCAGAGCCACCGCTCATCTGCTCTTGCAGAGCATCCCACCTCTCCGGATCGATGATCGCCTCGTGCTGACCCTCATAGACCTGCCCCTTGTGTCGAATGCGCCCGGCATAGATCGGGTTGGTCAGGATGTGATGGAGCTGTCCCCGGGACATCAGATTGCCACCGCGAAGGCCGCCGTTTGGGCAGCGTCTGATCTTTGAGCGTAGCCCCACCCGGGACGCGGCTTCGTGAACTGCGCTGACAGACTTCCGGTCTTCATAAAGCTGATAGACCCGGCGCACAGTCTCAGCCTCTTCAGGGTTGACCCGGAGGGTGCGGCCGTTCGGATCATAGCCAAGGGGAACATTCCCACCCATCCAGAGGCCTTTGCGCTTCGAGGCGGCGATCTTGTCCCGTATCCGTTCGGCTGTCACTTCGCGTTCAAACTGGGCAAAGCTCAGGAGTACGTTCAGCGTCAGTCGTCCCATGCTCGTGGCCGTATTGAACGATTGGGTCACGGAGACAAAAGAAGCCTCGGCCTGATCCAGCCGGTCGACCAGTCTTGCGAAGTCGGAAAGCGAACGGGTCAGTCGGTCGATCTTGTACACGACGATCTGATCAATCTGCTTTGCATCGACCATGTTCATCAGACGCCGAAGAGCAGGGCGCTCAAGATGTCCACCCGAGATGCCGCCATCATCAAATCGATCCGGCATCAGTTCCCAGCCTTCGTGGCGCTGGCTGGCGATGTAGGCCTCACAGGCTTCCCGCTGTGCATCGAGGGAGTTGAAGTCCTGTTCCAACCCATCCTCGGAGCTCTTGCGGGTGTAGATGGCGCAACGGATGCGTCTCACGACTTTGCCTTCTTCAGGCCGAAGAAGCGGGGCCCGCTCCATTCCGCGCCTGTGATCCGTTTGGCTACGGCGCTGAGCGAAGTGTAGCTTTGACCGTCCATCTCAAAGCCATCCGATGTCACGGCTACGCGATAGACCCGTCCGTTCCATTCCCGGACAAGCTGGGTTCCGGCCGCCAGGGGTTTGGCAGGTTGTGCAGGCCTGTTGATGCCACCGGTCAGGATGCGGTTCACCGCCGAGCTATGCCCGCCGAGAGCTTTGCACTGAGCTTCAAAGGTCAGGGCCTTGCGTAGTAACCGGGTGGAGAGGCGGGAGCCAGGAATGACATCAGTCATTGCGATCCACGCCTCGAGGCACTGCGCTCTCTCCCAGGTCTCAATGTCTTCGATCCCGGCCGTGATGTCAGCAGCCATCAGGATTTCTCAGATGGCTGGCATCGATACACCGCTCCCTTCGGTGAGGACTCGCAGGTCACAATATGTCCCTGCTTGCGCAGCCGGGATATTTCAGCCCGGATTGTATGAGGCTGCCAGTCCAGTTTGTTCTGCAGGGATGTGATTGAGGCGCCGGGCTTGCGGCGGATCATCCTCAGCAGCTGTTCGCGTTTCGAGTGCGGTTTGAGATCGCTCATGTCTGTCTCCGATAATTGGCCACAGTCCATCCGCAGCCTTGTACCGCGACAGGCCCGGTCCAGCCGGGCAAAACCAATGGATGTGATCCTGTCGATCAGAGCGCGGTCTTGATCTCGTTCAGGACATGTGATGCCTCGCTCAGGCCGTGCTCAATACGACGAACGAGCTACCTACGCGCTGACCGGTCAAGCCGTGCTGATTGGCCTCCGACCGCCAGATCAGTCGCATCCACCAAAACCGCCGTCAGCCGAGCAAAAGCCGCGCCAAAATCGTATCTGGACCCATTCGCCATGGCTCCACACACGCTTGCCGCGCGCACAAAGTCCAGTTCTTTGTGGGCAGGTGGGTGAGTTCTGCCAAGTAAGTTAGGCGGTTCGCGAGCCTAGCGAAAAGCACCAACGGCGGGAAGCGGTCATTCGCTGCGACCTAAGCGAAGGTTCTCTTCGCGAGACAAAGCGGCCCTTTGCGGCTGCAGCTATTGCTGACGCAGCATTGGTTTGCATTTGCAGCGTTGCTGATTGAAGTCAGCTTCAAAATTCGTCGAACCAGTTATTGGATACCTAGTGGACGCAGTTGCCTCGGCGAATTTCGATCTGGCGACCAATAATCAGAACATGCGGGCGGGTGACAGAGATCAAATCGCTAGAATGCCGCCAGTGTGTGTTCCAGCCCTTTGTCGATGTGCGTCTTAAGTGTCTCGGCGGCGGTGTCGATGTCGCGCGCAAGGGCAGCTTCAAACACCTTTCGGTGTTCCTCAACTGCTTCTTCACCGCGGTACGTCAAAACCAGCATCTGGTAGCGCAGGTATTTGTCATAGAGCACCGAGTGAAGTGAGAGCAGGTTTTTCGATCCACAAGCCTCGATCAAAGCGAGATGGAACTCCCAGTCATAGCGCTTCCAGTCTTCTTTCTGACTGTCGTCGCCTTCGAGCATCTTCTGTTCCATCAGGTGCAGCTTGTGATGCGCGGCGACAAGGTTGCCTTCCCAATCGGTGTCGCCATTTTCAACCGACAGCCGCAGTGCGTGGCATTCGAGCAGGACGCGCAGGTTGGCAATTTCGATCAGGTCTTCGCGGGAAACAGGGGTCACGAAAAAGCCCCTTTGATCCTGCGCA
>CAYPVG010000247.1:0-13356 GCA_964414085.1 uncultured Boseongicola sp.
CGGCAATCGATTTCGCCGAAATTTCAGAGCCTTCGAAGATACGCACCTTTCCAGTGCGCACATTTGTGGCGCAGACAAAGAACGCGGGTCCGTCATTGGAGCATACGGCATCGTAATGAAAACGGCGCGCTATTGCTTCGAGCGGGTTTCGGTAGAACGCACCGTAGAGATAGGGTGAGAAGACACGCGTTGCCGCATCGGCGAAATTGTAGGGTAATGAGAGTTCCAGCGCTTTGCTGACCGCCCCTGCCCCAGGCCCCATACCAGTCATCCAAGTCGCAAGTTGCATGTCGCCGATGCTGCCAACGCGTCTCCACAACCAGTCTAGGTTTTCACGAGCTGCTTCAGCTCCGCCCGCTATCAGTCCGGCTTTCAAGGCTGCGCCATTCAGTGCGCCAGCGGATGTCCCAGAAATGCCCGCGATTTCAATTTCGTCATCTTCAAGCAGTCGATCAAGCACACCCCAAGTGAAGGCACCATGTGCGCCTCCGCCCTGAAGAGCCAGATTGATCCGCTTTTTCGCCACGTGTTTACTGGGACGTCCAGCCGCCATCCGCGGCGATTGAGGTGCCTGTTATTTGCGCAGCCGCGTCCGAACACAAGAAGGTGACGATGCCGCCGAGTTGCTCTACAGTTACGAATTCTTTGGAAGGTTGTTTTGCAAGAATGACCTTCTCGATCGCGTCGTCTTCCGAGATGTTGTATTCCTTCGCCGTAGCCGGGATCTGTTTTTCGACCAATGGAGTCAGCACATACCCCGGGCAAATAGCATTGGCCGTGATGGGTTCTTTTGCTGTTTCAAGAGCAACGACCTTTGTCATCCCAACCACGCCGTGTTTGGCAGTGACGTAGGCAGATTTGAAGGGGCTTGCGCGCAGGCCGTGGGCGGACGCTATGTTGATAACACGCCCCCATCCCGCCTCTCTCATCTTCGGCAGTGCCGCCGCCGTTGTGTGGAATGAAGACGACATGTTGATCGCAATGATCGCATCCCATTTCTCGACTGGGAAATCCTGAACGGCCGCAACGTGCTGGATGCCAGCGTTATTAATGAGAATGTCGCAAGAGCCTGCCTTTTCGATCAGCGCCCGGCATTCCTCTGCTTTGGACATGTCCGCCTTGATGTAGCGGGCCTCGACACCGAATTCGTTGGCGATGTCTTTTGCAAGTTGATGGTCTTCGTCGTTGTCCGTGAAGGAGTTCAGGACAACGTTAACGCCAGCTTCCGCAAGACTTTTGGCGACCCCCAGGCCAATCCCGGAGTTGGAACCTGTGATGACGGCAGTTTTTCCCTTGAAAGACATAGATGCGAGGTCCTTTTTGCTGGCGCAGCATGCGTGTTGCGGCGCAGCATATCGGGCTTGTTGCGCCAGTGCTACTTAGAAATCTCGGTTTCCATAGGCCTCAAGCGCGCGATTGCGTCCAACGTCGAGAGGGACGACAGGTGCTGGGTAGCGGTCGGTTGGCGATAAGTTCCAGCTTTCAGGGATCGCTTCGAAATATGACAGTGAGGTTTGTGACGGGGTGCGCTGCCCTTCCGCAATCCATGCTCGCGAGTAGGCACCGTCTTTATCGAATTTCTCCAGCTGTGTGTCAGGATTGAAAACGCGGAAATAGGGTGCTGCATCTGGTCCAGAGCCCGCAGTCCATTGCCAACCCATAGCGTTTGATGCTGGGTCCCAGTCGGTGAGGCAGTGTTCGAACCACTTTTGACCGATGCGCCAATGCGTCATCAAATGTTTTGTCAGATAGCTGGCCACGTTCATGCGTGCGCGGTTATGCATTTGTCCGGTGACGTACATTTCGCGCATCGCTGCGTCGACGAAACGAATACCGGTGCGACCTTGTTTCCAAGCCAGAACGGATGGAGAGTTTTCGTCATCTTGCCAAGGGAAGCTATCCCAACCTTCTCGCCAGTTATCGTTGACGATGTGGGGTGTGTGCCAGATTAGGTGATAGGCAAACTCGCGCCAGACGACTTCTTTTACGAAATGCTCGGCACCCTTTTTGCCCTCTTCCATTGCGCGATGGCCTGTGTGCCAAAGGAGGCGTGGTGAGATCTCGCCCCAAGCGAGGTTTTCGCTCAGACCGGATGTTGCATCCTCGGCCGGATAGTCGCGCCGTTCTTTGTAAGTATGAATTTGGATTTTGGCGAAGGCGTCGAGCCTCTCCAATGCTCGGTCTTCTCCGAGCCGCAAATGGTGGCGGACAACGTTAGCTCCGCGCTTCATAGCGCGCTCTAGGTGCCATTCTCTTGGGTCGTCCGTCGCTGGCCAAGCGGAGGGTGTTGGGAGTGTAACTGGTCGCTCCAGCGGTCCACTGATCGAGCGGTCTTTAACGGCGCGCCAGAAGGGCGAATAGACTTTGTAGAAATCACCAGTTTTGGTTTCGATGCTCCAAGGCTCGAACAAGAGATGCGCGCTCACGCTCTTTGCGTCCACGCCTTTCTCGGAAAGAGCTGCCTTGACGTCCTTGTCCCTGGCGATTTGATCCGGGTCGTACGCGCGCCCCCAGCGGACCAGTTTTGCGCCGGTCTCAGCGATCAAGTCGTTCAATACGTCGAGGGCCGCACCACGGCGAAAGATGAGCTTTGATCCGATTGTCGAGAGAGTGTCTGCGAAGTGTTCTGCGCCAAGCCCAAAGCGCCAAAGAGGACAAGCGCCATAGGTTTCGAACACTTCATCCAAAATGAAAACGGGAATAATCGGACGACCCGATCTCAGGCACTCATGCAGGACAGGATTGTCGTGCAGCCGAAGCTCTCGGCGCACCCACCAAATGACTGGGGACGTGTCTGACATGGGACCCTCTTCAATACGTCACAAGACGTGATCTAGGGCCGAAATCAGGCGGTCAAGCTCTGCATCCGATGTGTAGTGAGTCATGCTGAGGCGGAGCAATCCGTGAGAGGGATCTATGCTCATCGCCTCGAGCGGTCTCGGTGAATAAAAATCGCCACCGCCCGCGTTGATGTTGTGGCTGGCGAGATCATGGGCAAGCGCCTCCCCTGCTCGACTTGCGAGAATGCCGATTGTCGGAGCGCGTTTTTCTGCTTCCTTCGGACCGATAACGCGCAGCGAATTCTTACTTCCAAGAAACTCTAAGAGCTGCTGGGTTAGCTCTATTTCCCTTGCGCGCATCGCGTCGTGAACCGCTTCGGCGCGACCGGCTGCTGTTGTTTGGGGGCCATCCATTTCAGCATAGAGAGTGTCCACGTAGTCCGCCATTCCAGCGCAGGCGGCCACTTGGGCGTGATCGTCGCCTGCTGGTGTGAACCGTTTGTAGTTTGCGCCGGCGTTGAAGTAGTGGCCTTGGTTCGGCAAGACCTCTCCCAGATCCCGACGGACAACCATAATGCCTTGATGTGGCCCGTAGGTTTTGTAGGCCGAGAACAGATAAATGTCGGCTCCTAGGTCTTTCACATTTGGAAATCCGTGGGGAGCGTAACTCACGCCATCAACGCAGACAGCGACACCGCTCTCATGAGCGAGTTTGGTTATTGCAGCCACGTCGTTGATCTCTGCAATGACGTTTGAACAATGCGGGAAGCAGAGAAGTCGTGCACCAGAGAGCAGTGGTTTAAGATCATTATGGTTGAGCGACCCGGTATCAGGATCGATTTTCCATTCTCTTATTTCGATGCCGGATGCCGCTAGACGTCGCCAGGATCCGGTGTTCGCTTCGTGGTCCTGATTGGTGACGATAATCGCATCGCCCGGCTCTAAGAACTCGCGGAAGGCTTGTGCCAATACGTAAGTGTTTTGCGTTGTTGACGGCCCAAAGCATACTTCGTCTCTTTCGACGCCGAGCATACCGGCCAGTCGAATTCGAGCTTCGTCCATTTCCTCTCCTCCCACGCGGCTGGAAGGGAAAGACCAGTAGGGTTGCACTTTGCGCTCGCGATAAAACCTTTCAAGCCGTTCAGTGACGAAACGACAGGGGTATGAGCCGCCGGCGTTTTCGAAGAAGGCCTGCCCTCGCAGTGACGGTTCTTCAAACGCGGGGAAGTGCGAACGGACAAATTCTATATCTAATTTCATACGATTACCAAAGCGCTTCGGATGGGAAGTGCAAGTGGCTTTTTTCGAAAACGAGCAGACACAGGGTCAAGAAATTCCTCGCAAAAACAAATAATTCGGTTAGCGTGAATTCGGGAGCCCTTGTTTTAGGACAGTAAACAGGGCGCGCAGCGGGCCAAAAAACAAATATTTACGGACGCTGCGAAACCGAACAGGAGGGTACATATGTCCGATACATCATCCAAGAAAATGTTGGATCCAGATCCGCGTATCTGGGATTTCGAAACCGAGTATGAGCTCGGTCAGGATAATGTCCGGCCCTTTGGGCTCGACATTCACAACCCAGTTTTTTTGATTTCCAGTGTTATAATCATGGGCTTTGTACTCGTGTCTCTGGCCAATCAAGAAGCCTCTGCCGCTTTCTTTGGCTGGCTCCGGCCATGGCTGACTAGCACATTTGACTGGTTCCTGGTGCTTTCGGTCGACGCGATGCTGATTTTCTGCCTTGCGCTCATTGTTTTGCCAGTCGGTTCGGTACGCATAGGCGGGCAAGACGCCAAGCCGGACTATTCGTACTCTGGTTGGATCGCGATGATGTTCGCGGCTGGCATCGGAATTGGACTGCTGTTCTTCGGCGTTCTTGAACCTGTGTATTACAACTTTTCCGAAGGCGGTAATGCACGTCCACTCGGGATAGACATCACCCAGCCCGGTAACGAGTACATCGGCGTGGTCGGCACAATACACCACTGGGGCCTTGAGGGCTGGACGGTGTATGCAGTTGTGGGTCTGACACTTGCAATCTTTGCGTACAACAAAGGCTTGCCGATGACGCTTCGCTCGGCCTTCTATCCGATCCTTGGAGAGCGGATTTGGGGCTGGTGGGGTCACCTCATTGATACTCTTGCGGTCTTTGCCACACTCTTTGGTCTCACGACATCTCTGGGGCTCGGTGCGCAACAAGTGGCGTTCGGGTTGAACGAGGTCGCAGGCATAGAACCCACGAATACCGTCATCGTGTTGCTCATCATCGGCATTACGGTCATTGCTCTGGGCTCGGTTCTTTTGGGCATGGACAGAGGCGTCAAGCGGCTTTCGGAGATAAACATGTTGATGGCCGTGGCACTGTTTTTGTTCGTGCTCTTTATGACCGGCATTGGCACAGCTCTTTCGCGCTACGCGAACGTAATGGTCGACTATGTCGCTCTGCTCCCCGCCCTTTCGAACCCGTTCGGACGTGAAGACACGAGTTTCTTCCACGGCTGGACAACCTTCTACTGGGCTTGGTGGATCGCATGGTCGCCTTTTGTTGGCATGTTCATTGCCCGTATCTCAAAGGGGCGGACAGTGCGTGAATTCATCCTGTGCGCTCTTATAGCTCCAACGCTTGTGTGCGCTTTGTGGATGTCCACCTTTGGAGGAGCCGCAATCGACATGCTGAATGCGGGTGGCGCGGAAGGCGTTAAAGCGACTGTGATCGACAGCTACAAACCTGAAGGTGCCCTGTTTGGCTTCCTGAAGGAACTGCCGCTTTACAGCATCATTTCACCTTTGGCGTTGATCTTGATCGTTATCTTCTTTGTGACATCATCAGACAGTGGATCGCTTGTCATCGACACGATCACTGCTGGCGGCAAGATGGATGCGCCAGTGGTTCAGCGAGTGTTCTGGTGCACACTTGAAGGGCTGGTTGCAATTGCTTTGCTCTTGGGTGGTGGACTTTCAGCGCTGCAGGGCGCGGCAGTTTCGACTGGTATTCCGTTCACGCTGGTGGTGCTGGTTATGTGCTGGTGCGTCTATGTGGCGCTTCGTACTGAACACGCCAAGGTCAAGCATGGAGGCTAGGTCTGCATCGGTGAAATTGCCGATGCACTAAATGCCTTCGTGCAATTATAACGCTAAGCGGCGCCAGCGACCTCGTTGGCGCCCTTCATTTTTCTGGCAAGGCGTTCCTGCGGCGGTGTGACGTAGTCATCCATTATCGTGCGAATGGCTTTGATCTCATTTTCGGTGCCTGACGCAAGCCGCAATGGTTTTTCCCCGTTGATCAGGTAAATCAAGCAATGACAATCGGGCCCATCGATGGACTTAGTCATCCCGACGCCGATGATGCGGTCCAGCTCCACCGTTGCCAAGATTTCGCCCCGGCCGCGGGGGTTGCGCGAAACGAAACGGATTTCGCGTCGAACGCGGTCCACTTGAACTTCCGGGCGAAAACCACGTGCAGAGAGCGAAATAATCAGCCCACCTGCGACGCCAAGAACGGCTGTGAGCATTAGCTTCATGGCTATCATTTCACCGCCATAAAGGCTGCCTGGCAGGATCCACTGGCCAAAAGCGCTTAGCAATAAAACGCCGCCCAGGAAGGTTAGCGCCCATTCTGTCAGCGCCTCGCCTTTGTTTTCTTTCATATCGGCCGGTCGGAGCCTGAAACCCCAAGGCATATTGATGAATTCAAGGCCCGGCTTGTTCGGATCTACATTGCCTGTGCTGCGTAGCGCCATTTGGCTAAAATCCCGCTGATCTCAATTAACTGATCCTGAATTAGCAACCAAAAAGGGCAACTTTTGGACGGGGTTGCATCACGAATGTGGACGTGTATAAGCCGCTGATCCGCCGCAAGATTATTTGACCGGTGCATCCTCTCGTGGACGAGAGCGGCGGATGAGCCCTCGTCCTTTGAAGTGCGCCCTGAAAATGATGGAGTGCACATGCCGCTTTATGAGCATGTTATGATTGCGCGTCAGGACCTTTCCAACGCGCAAGCCGAAGGCCTCGTAGAACATTTTGGTGCCATTCTCGGCGACAACGGCGGTAACGTCGTTGAAAGCGAGTACTGGGGCGTCAAAACGATGGCCTATAAGATCAACAAAAACCGCAAGGGCCACTACGCCTTCTTGAAAACCGACGCACCTGCGACGGCTGTTCAGGAAATGGAACGTCTGATGCGTCTGCACGACGACGTAATGCGCGTTTTGACCATTAAGGTCGACGCTCATGAAGAAGGCCCCTCGGTTCAAATGCGTAAATCCGATGACCGCGACGGTCGTCGTGAGCGCCGTTAAGAAGGAGTTCTAACCTATGGCTGGTAAACCATTTTTCCGCCGTCGTAAGGTCTGCCCCTTCTCGGGCGATAACGCACCTAAGATCGACTATAAGGATTCGAAACTGCTTCAGCGCTACATCTCTGAGCGCGGCAAGATCGTTCCGTCCCGTATCACCGCCGTTTCGGCCAAGAAGCAGCGTGAGCTGGCTCGTGCAATCAAGCGCGCCCGTTTCCTCGCTCTTCTGCCTTACGCTGTAAAATAAGGAGACCTGATAGATGCAAGTTATCCTTCTTGAACGCGTAGCAAAGCTGGGCCAGATGGGCGACATCGTGTCGGTTAAAGACGGCTATGCGCGCAACTTCCTTCTTCCACAGAAGAAAGCGCTTTGGGCATCAGAAGCCAACGTTGCTCAGTTTGAAGCTGAGAAAGCACAACTTGAAGCACGTAACCTCGAGACCAAGCAAGAAGCCGAAGCACTGGCTGAGAAGCTAAACGGTCAGCAGTTTGTTGTGATTCGTTCGGCGTCTGATGGCGGTTCGCTTTATGGCTCGGTCACCACACGCGATGCGGCTGAGGCCGCTGCAGCTGATGGCTTCTCTGTAGATCGCAAGCAAGTTGTTCTGGGCGCGCCTATCAAAGAACTTGGTATGCACAGCGTTACTGTGGTTCTGCACCCAGAAGTCGATGCAACCATCGAGCTGAACGTTGCACGCTCCACAGAGGAAGCTGAGCTTCAGGCGCAGGGTATCAACGTTGTTGACCAAGCTGCTGAAGAGGAAGCTGCTGCTGAACTTGAGATCGCTGAGCTGTTCGAAGACATCGGCGCTGCTGAGCTGGATGAGCTTCAGGGCGGCGACGATGCGACTGAAGAAGCTCCTGCTGAGGATGCTGGCGAAGACGCGGCGGAAGACGACGCAGACGACAACGCCTAAGGCGTGACAGTCTAAACAAAGAAAAGGCCGCCCTAATTGGGCGGCCTTTTTTTGTTAGAGTTGGCTTAGAAAGTCAGGCGTTGTGTTCGCGGATCTTATCTGCGGCTTCTTTATCGTAAGATACCCCGTTTTCTTCGAGCAATTGATCGAGCTCGCCCGAGAGCGTCATTTCCGTGATGATGTCACAGCCGCCAACAAACTCACCCTTAACGTAGAGTTGCGGGATGGTTGGCCAATCGGAGTAATCCTTGATGCCTTGCCGGATCCCTTCATCTGCCAGAACATTAACGTCGGCGTAATCAACGCCCATAAAGTTTAGGACGCCTGCTACACGACTGGAAAACCCGCACTGTGGCATGGTTTTTGTACCTTTCATGAAAAGCACGACATCGTTTTCGGTCACGGTTGTTTTGATTTGTTCCTCAGCGGACATTTTCGTTTTCCTGTTTTATTCTGGGGCCTTGGTGGTCAGGGCCAGCGCATGAAGATCGCCGTTTGGACCGTCCATCTTACCCTTTAGTGCCGCATAAACTGCGCGTTGCTGTTGCACACGGTTCTTGCCGCGAAAGCTTTCGTCGATCACCATGGCCGACATGTGCACACCGTCGTCACCAGCTACGGTGATTTTGGCGTCGGGAAACGTTTCGCGAAGCAGAGCTTCGATTTCACTGGCTTGCATTGGCATCGTCGGGACGTCTCCTGTTCGTCTTTGTCTGATGTAGAGCCCGTTGCAATGGCTTGCAAGGGATCAGACTGACGAAGCCACAAGAGAATGCGCCGCGCTTCTTCGTTAGCGGATTCCCTTCGACCTAGGCCGTCCTTTAAGTCTTAAGCCACTTGGTCAGCAAAAGCCGTGCGGTAGAGAGCCGACAAAGCAACTCTTGGAGCGCGCGAGCCTCCAAATTCAACCGTTTCGCCGCCAAAGCTGCCGACTACCGTTGCTGGAATTCCGTTGTCGGCGGCTTTGTCCAAGAGTGCATCACGGTCACTTGGAGATACGGCCAGCAGATACCGGGCTTGGTCTTCGCCAAACAAGTGATCGGTTGCGTCGATAGTCAAGCTCACTCCCAAGTCAGCGACATCCGCCATTTCGAAGGCTGCCAATGCGAGGCCGCCGTCCGAAAGATCGGCAGCGCATTGGATCAGCGCGCCGTTTTCGCGCACGAAAGTCCCGTTTGCTTTCTCGGCTTCAAGATCGATTGCAGGTGCATCGCCATCCTCGCGGCCGAAAGCTTCTGCCATCAGTGCGGATTGGCCAAGGTGTCCGGCGGTCGTCCCAATGAGAATTGCAAGATCACCCTCGGTGGCAGTGCCCGCAATCAATTGATCACTGCTTGAGATCAATCCGACGGCTCCAATTGTTGGGGTTGGTAGGATCCCCTGCCCGTCCGTTTCGTTGTAGAGAGACACGTTTCCAGAAACGATGGGTGTATCAAGCGCCGCACAGGCCTCTCCGATGCCTTTGATGGCGCCAACAAATTGGCCCATGATCTCTGGCTTTTCGGGGTTTCCGAAGTTGAGATTGTCGGTCGTAGCCAATGGAAGCGCGCCGACCGCCGAAAGGTTCCGATAGGCTTCCGCGACCGCTTGTTTGCCGCCTTCGACTGGGTTCGCCTTCACATAGCGAGGCGTCACATCGGATGTGAAGGCCAGCATTTTGTCGGTGCCGTGAACGCGAACAATCCCAGCACCAAGTCCGGGCGCTTGAACCGTGTCCGCCATGACCTGGCTGTCGTATTGTTCCCAAACCCAGTGTTTGCGCGCGTAGTTCGGCGAGCTGAGCAGCGCCCTCAGACCATCAATTGGGTCGATTTCCGGAATGTCCTGCAAATCGCCGGCTGACGGCGTTTCAACCCATGGTCGGTCGTATTCTGGTGCCGTGGAAGCCAGCTTGGACAAGGGCAAATCTGCCATGATCTCGTCGTTATGCACGATCAAGAATCGGTCTTCTGCAATGGTTTCGCCCACGACGGCGAAGTCGAGGTCCCATTTGTCGAAGATTGCTTTCGCTTCGGCCTCTTTCTCGGGCTTCAGCACCATGAGCATCCGCTCCTGACTTTCCGAGAGCATCATCTCGTATGCCGTCATAGCGTGCTCGCGCACCGGTACGAGGTTCAGGTTCAGACAAATGCCAAGTCCGCCCTTATCGCCCATTTCAACCGCAGAACACGTGAGACCAGCCGCTCCCATGTCCTGAATAGAAATGACCGCGCCGGACGCCATCAGTTCCAGAGTGGCCTCGAGAAGGCGTTTTTCGGTGAAGGGATCGCCGACTTGGACAGTTGGGCGTTTCTCTTCGATCGTGTCGTCGAATTCCGCAGAAGCCATTGTCGCGCCGCCTACACCGTCACGGCCAGTCTTTGCGCCGAGGTAGACGACAGGCATGCCGATGCCGGAGGCTGCTGAGTAGAAAATCTTGTCCGCATCGGCGAGGCCTGCAGCAAAAGCGTTTACTAGGCAGTTTCCGTTGTATGCTTTATGAAAACGCACCTCGCCGCCGATGGTTGGAACGCCAAACGGATTGCCGTATCCGCCCACGCCTTCCACGACCCCGGAAACCAAACGCTTGGTCTTAGGGTGTGTGACTTCTCCAAACGACAGCGCATTCATTGCAGCGATTGGGCGAGCACCCATCGTAAAGACGTCACGTAGGATGCCACCAACGCCAGTCGCAGCACCTTGATAGGGTTCGATATAACTTGGGTGGTTATGGCTTTCCATTTTAAAAACAACGGCTTGCCCGTCGCCGATGTCAACAATGCCTGCGTTCTCGCCGGGGCCGCAAATAACCTGTGGCCCATCTGTTGGAAGTGTACGCAACCACTTCTTTGACGACTTGTAGGAGCAATGTTCGTTCCACATCGCCGAGAATATACCAAGTTCTGTGAACGTTGGTTCTCGGTTCAAGATGCGCAGGATACTTGCATATTCATCCGGAGTGATCCCGTGTGCGGCGATCAATTCTTCGGTGATTGCGGGCTCGGTCATGGGCGCGGCCTTTTGGTGTCGGGAGCGTTGCCTCACCTCTTAAAAGACCTGCTTAAAATGCGAAAGCCTGAATGCTGTTTTTGGTCTATTTCAGCCGACGTTCTGCACGTTGTTGGAGCTGACGAAGGACCTCGACTGCGTCGTCGGCGCGCCGAGAGGGAACAAAGAGATGGTCGTTGTGGGCAGCTGACACCACGTTGACCGGTATTTCTGCTTTCTCGAGCGCTCTAAGGACTGATCTTGTGAAGCCGATTACGTCGGGCGGGATGTTTGCGAAAAGCGTGATCTGCTTCAGTGCATGATCAAATATCAACCCCAAGCGCACTGCCTCAGTTCGTGGAATGATAAGAGAAACACCTTGATCTTCTATAAACGAGGCTCGTGCGACAGCCATAGCATCGCGTGAATCTGCGTTATGCAGCATCGAGCAAAATACAAATGTGCCCGGCTGAAGTATGGGTGCAAGACTTGCCACGCTTTCTTGGAGCGCTCGTTCGGGGGAATAATCGTCTGTCATACTGTCACTCACTAAAGGCACGGCATTTTCTGACGAAACTACAGAATTGTGCAAGTAAAATTGGCAATAGATGAATTAATGGGCTTCCGCCCAGTTTGCGCCCTGCCCTGCGTCGACTGTTAAAGGCACAGACAAATCGACCGCGGGCATTGCAGCGTTCTCCATTACATCGCGAGCCACTGAGACTAAGTCGTCAACGGCGCCGTCTTCGACTTCAAACAGGAGTTCGTCGTGTACTTGAAGAAGCATACGCGCCGGAAGATCGCTAATTCTCTCCGGCATCCTAACCATCGCGCGCCGGATTACATCGGCAGCGGTCCCTTGAATTGGCGCATTAATGGCTGCTCGCTTCGCGAATCCAGCGTGTGGTCCACGGTTGTTTATTTCGGGCGTATGAATTTTCCGGCCAAAGAGGGTTTGAACAAAGCCGTTTTCCTTCGCAAAGGCTACGGTTTCGTCCATGTATGTTCGAATTCCGGGGAATCTTTCGAAGTACCGGTCAATGAAGCCTTGCGCCTCGTCACGGGGGATCCGCAGATTGCGCGCAAGACCGAAGCCAGAGATCCCATAGATGACCCCGAAGTTGATGGCTTTGGCTTGTCGACGCACCTCAGGCGTCATTTCCTCGAGCGGTACATTGAACATCTCAGAAGCCGTTGCTGCATGGATGTCCTGACCTTCAAGGAACGCCTGCTTCAGCGCGTCAATATTCGCAATGTGCGCGAGGATCCGAAGCTCAATTTGACTGTAATCGAGGCTGACGAGTGTGTGTCCGTCGGTGGCGACAAATGCCTCCCGAATGCGACGCCCCTCCTCTGTTCTGACAGGAATGTTTTGTAGGTTTGGGTCCGTCGAAGCGAGACGGCCCGTATTGGCACCTGCAATGGAGTAGGACGTATGAACGCGGCCTGTATCGGAGTTAATGTGGTCTTGAAGCGCATCTGTGTAGGTCGATTTGAGCTTTTGAAGCTGTCGCCAATCGAGCACGCGGGCCGGCAATTCATGCTCGGTCGCCAAGTCCTCCAAGACATCGGCAGGCGTTGAGTACTTGCCAGTTTTTCCTTTCTTGCCGCCAGGAAGTTCCATCTTCTCAAAGAGGATTTCACCGACCTGCGCGGGGCTACCGACGTTGAACGACTGCCCAGCCAGTTCGTGGATTTCGTCTTCCAGCTGGGCCATTTTCTGGGCGAATGCATTGGACATCTTGGCGAGCACTTCGCGGTCCACTTTGATGCCCGCCATTTCCATCTCGGCCAGAACCGGCACAAGGGGTCGCTCAAGAGTTTCATAGACAGTTGTCACACTCTTTTTGTGGAGCTCGGGCTTGAAGGCCTCCCAAAGTCGGAGGGTGATATCTGCATCTTCGGCTGCGTATTTGACGGCATCGTCCACCGGCACCCGATCAAACGTGATTTGTGATTTTCCGGTTCCCAATAGCGATTTTATCTCAATGGGATGGTGTTCCAGATATCGTTCGGACAATTGATCCATACCGTGATTATGGAGCCCCGCATTCATTGCGTAAGACATCAACATTGTGTCGTCGATAGGATGAACATCGGCGCCGTATCGTGCGAAAATCTTCGCGTCGTACTTCATGTTTTGGCCAATCTTTACGACGGACAGATCGGCCAGCAAAGGTCTTAGCCTTGCTAGTGCTTCTTCGAGATCAAGCTGACCCTCGGCGAGATCATTCGATCCAAAAAGGTCGTCTGCAGAGGACGCTTTGTGGGAGAGTGGGATGTAGCATGCTTCGCCTGGATCAACAGAAAGCGATATACCGACGAGCTCCGCGGTCATTTCGTTGAGCGCGGTGGTCTCTGTGTCAATCGCGACATACCCGCGAGCTTTGG
>CAYPVG010000248.1:0-2745 GCA_964414085.1 uncultured Boseongicola sp.
GCTTTTTGCGGTGTCATGTCTTTTTCGCGGCCTTCGAATACCAGGCCTTCGATATCGACGAGGAAGACGTTCTCTCGCTTGACCCCAAGCTTAAGAAGCATGTTCAAACAGGCAATGCCTGCTGCGCCGCCACCGGTTGAAACGATTTTGATGTCCTCAAATGATTTGCCAGCAACTCGAAGCGCGTTGGTGGCTGCAGCGCCAACGACGATGGCGGTACCGTGTTGATCGTCGTGGAAGACGGGGATGTTCATCCGTTCGCGGCAGAGCTTTTCAACGATGAAGCAATCTGGCGCTTTGATGTCTTCGAGATTAATCGCGCCAAACGTCGGCTCGAGGGCGCAAACGATGTCTGCTAGTTTTTCAGGGTCAGTCTCGTCGAGTTCGATGTCAAAGCAGTCAATGTTGGCGAACTTCTTGAAAAGAACCGCTTTCCCTTCCATCACCGGTTTAGAGGCAAGGCCGCCAATATTGCCAAGACCAAGCACAGCGCTTCCGTTGGACACAACGGCAACAAGGTTGCCGCGCGCCGTGTAGTCTCGGGCCGCGCCAGCATCGGCTTTGATTTCGAGACATGCCTCAGCAACGCCGGGAGAATATGCCAGAGACAGGTCGCGGCCGTTCGCCAGCGGCTTGGTGGCGCGGATTTCCAGTTTTCCGGGTTTTGGCGTGGTATGGTAATGAAGGGCCGCCTGACGAAGCGCTTCTTGTCTTGGGTCTCCGTTCATCCCATCCTCCGGATTTTGTTTAACGCTAAACTATGTTTTTCCATGCTCGTACAGACCACTCCTCTTGGGGTCAACGGGACTTCCGGTGGCTGCGACGTTTTCAACAATAGTGTGCTTCACATTTGGCAAGTGGTGCAAGGCAGCTTGTCGATTGCCTCGCTATTTGCAACGTATGTCCGGTTTTTTTGCGTCTGTTGACCTTGCGCTGCCTGCCTAGCCAAGCCACGCTAGAGTTTATGCCGGTAAGGAGAGTCAGATGAGTTTGATCGACGATGCAGCGCGCGTGCGTGAGAATGCCTATGCACCATATTCCAAATTCAAAGTTGGTGCGGCGCTGAAGACGGCCTCTGGCACGGTGTTCGTAGGCTGCAATGTCGAAAACGTTGCCTACCCGGAAGGAACATGCGCTGAAGCTGGTGCGATCGCTGCTATGATCGCCGCTGGAGAAAGCAAGTTCGTGGAGGCGGCGGTGATAGCGGAAAGCCCGTCTCCGGTGCCGCCTTGCGGTGGTTGCCGCCAGAAGTTGAAAGAGTTCGCGGAACCCGGGTCAAAAGTCACAATGGCGACTACAGGTGGACAGGAATTGGTAATGGCCGTCGAAGAGCTTTTGCCGGGAGCGTTTGACGCGGGCCACATGGACTCAGTTTGAGCCAATGGACGCCAGACAGATCATTCGAAAGCTTAGGGAGCGGGACGAGCCAACTCAGGCGGAGCTTAGTTGGTTTGCGCGTGGACTGGCCAATGGCGCAGTGTCTGATGCACAGGCGGGCGCATTTGCGATGGCGGCCTGTCTGAACGGGCTTTCTGAAGAAGGTCGCGTGGCGCTGACGCTTGCTATGCGAGATTCCGGCGATGTGTTGACGTGGGATCTGCCAGGTGCCGTCATCGACAAGCATTCCACTGGCGGGATAGGAGACTGCACGTCTCTCTTGCTGGCTCCGATGTTGGCAGCAATGGGTGTTTTTGTTCCCATGATTTCGGGCCGTGGCCTGGGGCACACCGGTGGCACACTCGACAAGCTTGAGGCCATTCCAGGAGTGAGAACAGAGGTGAGCGAAGCGCGGTTCCGCGCGATCACGGGTGAAGTAGGGTGCGCGATTGTATCGGCAGCGGCTGACATGGCTCCAGCGGACAAGCGGCTCTATGCGGTGCGTGATGTGACGGCGACGGTGGAAAGTATCGATCTGATTACCGCCTCCATTTTGTCGAAAAAGTTAGCGGCTGGTCTGAGTGCGTTGATCTTGGATGTTAAAACAGGAAGCGGGGCGTTCATGGCGACGCCGGAAGATGCGCGATCTCTGGCGCAAGCTCTGGTAACAACGTCGAACGGGGCAGGATGCAAAACGGCAGCGTTGATCACGGACATGAACGAACCGCTTGCGGCTTCGGCGGGCAATGCGCTGGAGATTGCCGAAATCATGCTGGCTTTGACCGCTCCAAGAAACTCTCGTTTGCTTGATGTTTCATTGGCGTTGGGCGCTGAGCTCTTGGTTTTGGCCGAAGTTGAGAGTGACGCTCAAGAGGCAGCGCGGAAACTCAGCGACACACTCACAAGCGGCGCCGCCGCAGAAAAGTTCGATAAGATGATTGCAGCCTTGGGGGGACCTGCAGATTTTTCACAATCCTGGCGGCAGAAGTTGCCTGAAGCGAACGTCATCCGAGATATTCCAGCACCACGAACAGGCCGAATTTCGGGACTTGATGGACGCACTATTGGAATCGGTGTGGTGCATATGGGCGGCGGACGCATGAAAGGTGGCGACCGAATTGACCCTTCTGTGGGGTATTCCGATATTCTAGGTCTCGGTACCGAGGTGATCAAAGGCCAGCCGGTTGCGCGTCTCCATGCGGCGAGCGAACGCGCGGCACAGGCTGCTGAGGCGGCTTTTTTGAGCGCCGTGACAATCGGAGACGAAGTAACGTCCGCCCCCTTAATCGTTGAGCGTATCGGGTAATGGCACGCGCTTTTCTCATCGTCTTGGATAGTGTCGGGCTCGGTGGCGCCCCGGATGCGGAC
>CAYPVG010000249.1:0-4640 GCA_964414085.1 uncultured Boseongicola sp.
ATCGTGCGCGGCCGGGCGAATCTCCTTGATGGAACAGACCAGCAAGAAGAGCTCGACCGCATTAGAACCCTTTTTGACGACCTTGAGCGCAAGCGCGACATCGCAGAATTTCTCGATCTGACAGAAGGTGGTGATGGTGTGCGCATTTTTATTGGCTCTGAGAACAAGCTTTTTTCACTTTCGGGTTCCTCTTTGGTGGTCTCTCCATATATGAACGCGGATCGAAAGATTATCGGTGCTGTCGGGGTGATTGGACCCACTCGCCTCAACTATGGCCGCATCGTCCCTATTGTTGACTACACCGCCCAATTAGTCGGGCGCCTGATTTCTGATCGAGGCCAAGGATGAACGACCAAGAAGAAAAGAAACCCATGGCAGAAGAAGACCTGATCGATATCGACAGCCTAGAAGCCCTTGAGGACCCGGATATTGATGAGCGTCTGAGAGAGCTCGAAGAAGAACGCGACGAATTCAAAGATAAATTCATGCGCGCCTTGGCCGACGCCGAGAACGCCAGAAAGCGTTCGGACCGAGACCGTCGCGAAGCTGAGCAATATGGTGGCTCCCGATTGGCGCGCGACCTGCTCCCCGTTTTTGACAATATGCGTCGAGCCATCGACGCAATCCCGGAAGAGACGCGCGAAACCAACGCTGCCGTGATCGAAGGCGTCGAGCTAACGATGCGCGAACTCATCAGCGTCTTCAAAAAGCACGGAATCGAGCCGATCTCCCCGGAAGTCGGCGACCGCTTTGATCCTCAGCTGCACGAAGCAATGTTCGAAGCGCCACTTCCGGGCACAAAAGCGGGCGAAATCATTCAAGTTTCAGCGGACGGCTTTATGCTGCACGACCGCTTGTTGAGGCCCGCCAAAGTCGGTGTCAGCTCTAATCCTGGCTCTTAAGCGCATCTTTCAGATCATAAAGAGCCTGCAGCGCTTCCCGCGGGGTCATTTCGTCGGGAAGCAACTCGCCCAGTTTCGTCTCTAAGTCGGACGTTTTCGCTGCCTTATGCGCGACAGGAGCCGGAGTTGCCGCAAACAGAGGCAGGTCGTCAATGAGCGCCTTTGCTGTGGGCCCGCCTTCTCGCTCGCCCTTTTCCAGCGCTTCCAGGACGACCCGCGCGCGCTCGACAACTTGCGGTGGCAAACCGGCAAGTTTAGCGACTTGTACCCCATAACTCCGATCAGCGGCCCCACGACGGACTTCGTGCAGAAAAATCACCTCGCCGTCCCACTCCTTGACGGCCACTGTCGCGTTCTCTACCCCATCCATCTTGTCGGCCAGTTGGGTCATTTCGTGATAATGCGTGGCAAACAGCGCTCTACATTCATTCACGTCGTGCAGATGCTCCAACGTTGCCCAGGCAATGCTCAAACCATCATAGGTGGCCGTACCACGACCAATCTCGTCCAAAATGACCAAAGCGCGATCGTCCGCTTGATTCAGAATAGCTGCAGTTTCGACCATCTCCACCATGAACGTTGACCGGCCGCGGGCTAAATCGTCTGCCGCGCCTACACGGCTGAACAATTGACTAACAAGGCCAATATGCGCGGATTTCGCCGGAACAAAGCTTCCAGCCTGGGCTAAAAGCGCGACCAAAGCGTTCTGCCTTAAGAAGGTCGACTTACCAGCCATATTCGGACCGGTAAGCAGCCAAATTGACCCCGCCGCCTCGCCGGAAAGATCGCAGTCGTTCGCAATGAACGGCGCGCCTTCGGCTTTTAGGGCGTGCTCGACCACTGGATGTCGCCCGGCATCGACCTCAAATCGTCGGCTGTCATCAACAACGGGCCGCGCCCAATTCTCGGATCGCGCGAGGCTTGCCAATCCGGTGACAACATCCAGTTCTGCTAATGCGCGCGCGCAGTCTCCGAGAGCGCCCGAAACGCTCAAAATAGCGGTCTTTAGCCTTTCATAGAGACGTTTCTCGATCTCCAACGCTCTTGCGCCGGCGTTGAGGATCTTGGTTTCCATCTCTGACAACTCGACTGTAGTGAAACGAACAGCATTCGCGGTCGTCTGTCGATGTATGAAGGTTTCGGACAGTGGCGCGGAAAGCATTTTGTCGGCATGCGTTGCCGGTGTCTCGATAAAGTACCCAAGCACGTTGTTGTGTTTGATCTTCAGAGACGTCACGCCAGAATCCTCGACATATTGCGACTGAAGCCCCGCAATGACGCTTCGTCCTTCGTCACGCAGCGTTCGCGCTTCGTTTAAATCCTCGTCGAAACCTTGCGCGATGAAGCCGCCGTCACGCGCCAAAAGCGGGGGCTCTGCAACAAGCGCGCTTTCAAGCAGTTCCGATAGTTCGTCAAAGCCGATCAGAGAACTCGACAATTCATTCACTAAATCGGGCATTTCATCGGAAATCTTGCCCGATATGACCTCCGCTTGAGCAATCCCGTTTCGAATGGCGGCAATGTCCCGTGGTCCACCGCGATCGAGAGACAGCCGTGACATGGCCCGATCCATATCAGGACACTTGCGCAACGAGCCGCGCAGCTCTTCGCGGAAATCGGCGTCATCCACTGCGTGTTGAACGGCATCGTGCCTGAGTGCGATGACACTCAGGTCGCAAGACGGGGCAGAAATACGTCGCTCAAGCAAGCGGCCGCCTGCGGCAGTTACAGTTCGATCAATGGTGGCCAACAAGGACCCTTGCCGCCCGCCTGACAAAGCTTGCGTCAGCTCGAGGTTGCGACGTGTCGCAGCGTCGATCTGCATGGTGCCGCCACTCAATTCCCGGATCGGCGGTCGCAGAAGAGGCAACTTCCCTTTCTGGGTAAGCTCCAGATAATCGATGATGGCCCCAAGCGCCGAGATTTCCGCTCTCTCGAACGCACCGAAAGCGTCGAGGCTTTCAACTTCAAAAAGCCCGGTCAGCCGCTTCAAGGCAGATTGGCTATCGAAACTACCACCAGGCAATGGCGTGATAGATGCACCCGATTCAGTCACTAAATCACTGAATTCCGCGTCTTTTGCTTCCGAAACCAGCACTTCCCGCGGCAACAACCGAGCAAGCTCCGGGGGAAATCGTTCAGTTGGCGTCGCCAGAACGCGCAGCTCCCCCGTTGAAATGTCTACCCAAGCGATCGCCGCCTCTCCGCGAACCTCGCTCAAAGCTGCCAGAAAGTTGTGACGGCGCGCCTCCAGCAGTGTTTCTTCAGTTAACGTTCCTGGAGTTACCAAACGAACGACGCCGCGCTTCACAACAGACTTGTACCCGCGCTTCTTGGCCTCGGCCGGGCTCTCCAATTGTTCGCAGACAGCCACGCGGAATCCCTTGCGGATGAGCGTCAGAAGATACCCTTCGGCAGCGTGAACCGGCACACCGCACATGGCGATGTCCTCGCCAAGATGTTTTCCACGCTTGGTCAGCGCGATGTCTAAAGCCTCGGCGGCGGCGACCGCGTCATCAAAAAACAGTTCATAGAAGTCGCCCATCCGATAGAACAGCAGGGCGTCCGGATGGTCGGCTTTGATCTCAAGGTACTGTGCCATCATCGGGGTGACAGCAGCATTTTGAACGGTCAACGGGTCACTCCCCCCAGAGTGTTTAAGGCGAATCTAACCAGCCCCAAAGCTGGGCGAAAGCAAGAAATCAATCGTCTTGCCCCTGACGCGCGACTCCCTAAGGTATACGGGCCAACGGGAGGACGCGGCACATGGCCAGAACACGATTTACGCGTGAGGACGCGCTGAATTTTCATATGCACCCAAGCCCGGGGAAGTTTGAAATTCAGGCGACCGTTCCGATGACGACTCAGCGCGATCTATCGCTGGCTTATTCCCCCGGGGTGGCGGTGCCGTGCGAGGAGATCTCGGCAAATCCCGAGACCGCGTATGACTACACGAATAAGGGAAACCTTGTCGCCGTAATTTCTAACGGTACGGCTGTTCTTGGTCTGGGGAATCTTGGTGCGCTGGGCTCCAAGCCCGTGATGGAAGGCAAGTCCGTCCTGTTCAAGCGGTTCGCAGACGTGAACTCCATCGACATCGAGCTCGACACGGAAGATGTTGATGCCTTTTGCGACGCGGTCCGCCTCATGGGTCCGACCTTTGGAGGAGTGAACCTCGAAGATATCAAGGCGCCCGAGTGCTTCATCATCGAGCAGCGCCTCAAAGAAGAGATGGACATCCCCGTCTTCCACGACGACCAGCACGGCACAGCGGTGATTTGTGCCGCCGGACTGATCAACGCGCTTCACATCTCAGGCAAAAAGATCGAGGATGTTAAGATCGTCTTGAACGGGGCAGGGGCCGCCGGAATTGCGTGCATCGAGCTTCTGAAACGCATGGGCGCGCGCCATGAGAACTGCGTTGTATGTGACACCAAAGGTGTCATTTATCAGGGTCGCAAAGACGGCATGAACCAGTGGAAATCTGCGCATGCGATTTCCACAAAGTTGCGGTCTCTTGAAGAAGCGATGGTCGATGCTGATGTCTTTCTCGGCGTCTCTGTGAAAGGCGCAGTCACTTCCGAAATGGTTGAAAGCATGGCCTCGAACCCCGTGATCTTCGCCATGGCCAACCCCGATCCAGAGATCACACCTGAAGAGGCGCACGCAGTCCGCGAAGACGCGATCGTTGCCACCGGCCGGTCTGACTACCCGAACCAGGTCAACAACGTCCTTGGT
>CAYPVG010000250.1:0-3094 GCA_964414085.1 uncultured Boseongicola sp.
CCGCTCACCATCGCTTCAAACTCGGCGGGCGTGACCACCCGCTCGGTCGAAAGCGCCACGCTCGGGCATGTCAGCAATATCAAAACGAGCCATTTCATACTGGAAAGTTTCGCATCCGCGTCACGCATTGCCAATGGAAGATGCAAAAACTGCTGCAGGACGTCGCTTTTCAGACTTTCAGCTAAGATTGGAACGTCTAGGATGCCGCCCAGAACAGGGAGGCCGGGTCAGTCAATGGCATTGGATGAAAACAACAAAGGCGTTTGGAAGTCGGGTCGCGGAAAGGGCCGCCACACGCCGAAAGGCCGCCAACTGGAAGATGGTGCCTTGGCAGAAGTTCAGGCGCTTCTCGGCGACGCTCCGCGTCAGAGCGACCTTCTGATCGAGTTCCTCCATCTCTTTCAGGATTCCTACGGGCATCTCTCCGCAGCCCATATGCGCGCTTTGGCGGAAGAACTCCGCATCTCGCAAGCAGAAGTCTATGAAGTCGCCACCTTCTACGCGCACTTCGATGTCGTCAAAGAGGGCGAAACACCACCACCCGCACTCACCGTGCGCGTCTGCGACAGCCTGTCGTGCGCCCTCGCAGGTGCCCCAGCCCTGAAATCCGCTTTGGAAAAAGGCACCGATCCATCTGAAATCCGCATCCTGCGCGCACCCTGCATGGGCCGCTGCGATACTGCGCCTGTCGTCGAACTCGGCCACAAGCATATCGACAACGCGACGCCAGAGAGCGTTCTTGCCGCCGCCAAAGAGGGCGATACGCATCCGACCATCCCTGCATATGAGACGTTCGATGCCTACCGCGCCACCGGTGGCTACGCTGCGCTCGAAAAGCACCGCGCCGCAGGCGATTGGGACACGGTCGAAGAAACTGTCTTAGCGTCCGGCCTTCGCGGCCTCGGCGGCGCAGGTTTCCCGTCAGGGCGCAAGTGGGGCTTCGTTCGGTCTTATCCCGGGCCACGCCTCATGGCCGTTAATGGTGACGAGGGAGAACCCGGCACGTTCAAAGATCGCTACTACCTCGAACGCACGCCGCATCTCTTCCTAGAAGGAATGCTGATCGCCGCCGCCGCTGTAGAAGCCGATCGCGTCTACATTTACATGCGCGACGAATACCCCGCAGTTCTGCACATCTTGGCCACCGAAATTGCGGCGCTCGAAAACTCAGGCCTCATCGAGCCTGGCTACGTCGAAGTCCGTCGAGGAGCTGGCGCTTACATCTGCGGCGAAGAAAGCGCGATGATCGAGTCGATCGAAGGAAAGCGCGGTCTTCCTCGCCACCGTCCACCCTTCGTGGCTGAGGTGGGTCTCTTCGGACGGCCGACACTCGTTCACAATGTCGAAACGCTCCACTGGGTCGCCCGCATCTGTCGCGAAGGCCCGGAAATCCTGTCCAGCGTCGAGAAAAATGACCGCAAAGGCCTGCGCTCGTATTCGGTCTCAGGCCGCGTCAAAAACCCGGGCGTCCACCTTTTACCGGCTGGATCCACCATCACTGACATCATCGAGGCATCTGGCGGAATGCTCGACGGGCATACGTTCAAGGCCTACCAGCCCGGTGGCCCGTCGTCCGGCCTCCTTCCAGCCTCGATCAACGAAGTCCCGCTCGATTTCGATACGCTCCAACCTCTGGGCAGCTTCATCGGATCTGCGGCTGTGGTCGTGCTTTCGGATCGGGACAGCGCCAAAGCAGCAGCCCTCAACATGCTCCGCTTTTTCGAGGACGAGAGTTGCGGGCAATGCACGCCATGCCGCGTCGGCTGCGAGAAAGCCGTCAAACTCATGACGGAAGACACCTGGGATCAACCTCTTTTGGAGGACCTCTGTCAGGCTATGGCGGACGCATCGATCTGTGGCTTGGGGCAGGCTGCCCCGAACCCCATACGCCTGACGATCAAGCATTTTCCAGACGAAATATGACCGACCAAGCACCAATACGTGACAACCGGCTCTTGCTTGGTCGTGCCGTAAAAGAAAGAATTTTGGAAGATGTCCGCCTCTATACGGACGCAAATCCAGATATTCCAAGCCTCGTTAGCGTTTTAATCGGCGACACACCGGAGGCCGCTGTATATGTGCGAAATCAGGCGCGTTCGGCGGAGGCGGCCGGTTTTCCGTTCAAAGAAGAATACTGGCCCGCCGGCATCTCACAGGATGAATGTAAGGCCCGCATTCTTAAGATGAACGACGATCCGCATATTCTCGGTGTGATCCTTCAACGCCCGGTCCCCGAACACATTAATGTCCGCTCACTGCAATCGGCCATCCATCCGCTTAAAGACGTTGAAGGGATGAACCCGGCTTCAATCGGCAATATCGTTTACTCCGATGTTGCTCTTGCTCCATGCACTGCCGCTGCCAGTGTCGAGTTGATTAAGGAAACCGGGTTGCAACTCGCCGGGCTTGAAGTCGTGATGATCGGGCATTCCGAAATCGTTGGAAAACCCGTTGCGATGATGTTGATGGCTGAAGGGTGCACCGTCACAGTTTGCCATCATCTGACTCGCTCGGTGGCGATGCATACGCGTCGGGCAGACGTTGTTGTTGTGGCGGTTGGTAAGGCACATTTGATTGGACCAGATATGATCAAGCCCGGTGCCGCGGTCATTGACATCGGGATCAATCAAATTGAGACAGCTGAGGGCACGAAGATTGTCGGCGACGTTGACACCAACGCAGTCAAAGAAGTTGCCGGATGGATTACGCCAGTTCCAGGAGGTGTTGGGCCAGTGACAGTCGCTGTTCTAATGCGAAACGGTATCGTCGCACATCAACGCCAGAAAGCGGCGGGCTGGCTCTAACGGTTGCCTCTTTCATCCCGCGGCGTTGACGATTAAGTCACGAGTTGCAAGCCTCAGGAACCGCGCCGCTATGTCATTTTTCAAAAAACTCAGAGATCGGATGTTCAAATCTTCGTCGAAAATCGACGAAGGGTTGGATGCGATTGTCGACGATGGCGGGGTCGAGGAGCTTGAGACAGCGCAAGAAGATATTGACGCCGACCCCGAACTAGTACCCGTTCCAGAGCCAGAGCCAGAGCCAGAGCCAGAGCCAGAGCCAGAGCCAGAGCCAGAGCCAGAGCCAGAGCCAG
>CAYPVG010000251.1:0-6650 GCA_964414085.1 uncultured Boseongicola sp.
GGAAGCGTTTCGCCTTCAGACGCGTCGACGTTGCCTGTACGGATCGTTGAGATCTCGTTCATCCTGCCCCTCGTGTTATTTGGTCCCCACCAACACCGAAGTGCATACGCTGAAGGTAGGACTGCGTCTATCTGGATATCTTGTGGACAGCCTGTGGACGCTTTCTAAACCCCATCATCTTGCGATGGAGAGGGCGCCGCAGTCAACATAAGGTGGTTTTCTGTCGAAATTATTTTCCGGCGCGAGCCTCTTGCCAAGGACGCGGCGCACGCAGAAATGTTTCGACTTCGGCAAGCGTTTCGGCATCAAAAGCCTCACTTTCCCGAGCCTCTTCAAGCACATCCCACCAGGTGCAGAGGTGGTGCAGCTGCACACCGTGATCGGCAAGAGTATCGATGGTCTCGGGGAAGATACCGTAATAGAAAATCACAGCCGTATGCCCGCAAGTCGCTCCGGTCTCTCGAATGGCATCTACGAAGGACAGCTTCGATCCGCCGTCTGTCGTGAGATCCTCAACCAAAAGAACGCGCTCGCCTTCGCTCATCGCACCTTCAATACGCGCGTTCCGTCCGTAGCCCTTTGGTTTCTTGCGCACATAGGTCATGGGCAAAGCCATGCGCTCGGCCACTAGGGCGGCAAACGGAATGCCCGCCGTCTCACCACCTGCAATGTTGTCGAAAGCTTCAAATCCAGCGTCGCGCATTACCGTGACGGTCATAAAATCCATCAGAGTCGAGCGAATACGTGGAAAAGAAATCAGCTTGCGGCAATCGATATACGTGGGCGAGGGCAGTCCGGACGCCAGCGTAAACGGCTCCCGGGCATTGAAATGAACCGCGCCGATTTCCAACAGCATCCGCGCCGACAGCCGCGCAATTTCTTCTTTGGTTGGAAAACCGGTTGGGATCATGTGTTCGCTCCTCGTTTTATCTCTGTACGGCCCAGGTCAGTGGCCGACCCGGATCAAATACGGTGACCGGTCCTGCGCCAGTCTCGACCTCGGCGGGCCAATCTATCGGATCGCCTTTGGTCAGCGTTGTCGTCTCTTCATTCACTGGAAGCCCATAAAAGGCCGGTCCATTGATCGATGTGAATCCAGCCAGCCGATCCAATGCTCCGGCCTCTTCAAAGACCTCCGCCAAACACGACAGAGCGATTGGTGCCGTAAAGCACCCGGCACAGCCGCAGGCGTTTTCCTTGGTGTGTGTCGCGTGCGGTGCCGAGTCTGTACCCAGGAAGTACCGCGCATCGCCGCTGGTCGCGGCAGACACCAATGCTTCGCGATGCTTGCGCCGCTTCAAAATGGGCAGGCAATAGTAATGGGGCCGAATACCCCCAACGAGCATGTCGTTCCGATCGAGCATCAGGTGCTGAACCGTAATGGTTGCACCCAAGTCCGCATCGCCCTCACTAGCGTATTGCGCAGCTTCCGCTGTTGTGATGTGTTCCATCACAACCCGCAAACCTGGCGTCGCCTGCCGGATCGGATCCAGGACCTCATCGATAAATGTCGCCTCGCGGTCGAAGATATCGATCTCCCCACGTGTCACTTCGCCATGAACGCAAAGCGGTAACCCGATCTCGGCCATCCGCTCCAGAACAGCGCGTACATTGTCGAAATTCGTCACGCCACTCGCGGAGTTCGTCGTTGCGCCCGCCGGGTAGAGCTTTACAGCCTTCACCAAGCCACTCGCGTGCGCTGCGGCTACGTCATCGGGATCCGTTGCTTCCGTAAGATACAACGTCATCAACGGCTCGAACGCCAAGCCGTCCGGAAGCGCTGTCAAAATCCGATCGCGATACGCCGCTGCTTGGTCTCCCGTAACCACCGGAGGAACAAGATTTGGCATGATGATTGCACGTGCGAAATCACGGGCTGACCAGGGCAACACGCCCTCAAGCATAGCGCCATCCCGAAGATGAAGATGCCAGTCGTCTGGGCGGGGGATGGTCAGCTCGGTCAACATGGCTTCCCTGTAGCCGAAGCATCAAAAAAGCACCAGCCTTCCATCTGCGCCTATTTTTTGAGCATAAACCGCTATTTTGTGCAGGTCGAAGGATGACTTTCCAGCAATGCTGCAAAACCGGGCGCATTACACCTTTCGACCTGCGAAAATCAGAGGCAAAGTATCGGAATGCTGGATGCTGCCCCACACCTCTTTCAGCGCAGTGAAGGTACTGCCCGCGTGGTCCTCGGACCCGATGGAGAGGTCGTGGATCTGTACCAGAAAGGCTCAGCCAAGGCTATGCTGCCTAAGGTACATAGCCCAGTGCCAGAAGTTGTTTTTCTCAACACCTCTGGCGGGCTTACCGGAGGTGATCGGCTTTCGCTCTCTCTGTCGGTTGCCGATAGCTCGACGGTAATGGCTGCGACGCAAACCGCCGAACGTGCCTACGCGAGCAGTGGAGATTGCGCTCAGGTGGATGTGTCCATCGAAATTGGTGAGGATGCTTTTTGCCTTTGGCTCCCGCAGGAAACCATTGCCTTTGACGCCTCGACCCTTAACCGCAAAACGACAGTCACGCTTGGGCAAGGTGCCAGGTTCCTGGGTGTCGAAACGCTGGTCCTCGGACGCCAAGCAATGAACGAAACACTCTCAGGCATCGATCTCACCGACAGACGGCAAATCTACGATATCGCAGGCACACCGCTCCACGCCGAACACATCTATCTCTCCCCAAACACGCTGTCCCGTCGCACCGAAAAAGCAGGCCTCGCCGATAACACGGTCTTCGCAACCCTCGTCTATTTAGCCGAAGACGCCGAAGACCGCATCGACGCGGTGCGACACCGCCTCGGCTATACATGTGTCGCAAGCGCCTGGGGCAATCGATTGGTCGTACGTGCTGACGGAGACGACAGCTGGACCATCCGCAAACACCTCATACCGATCATCGAATACTTGGGCATCGGGCGCATCCCCCGTGTCTGGCAAACTTAAAACGGACCAAGAGCAATGAACCTCACGCCTCGGGAAAAAGACAAACTCCTCGTTTCGCTTGCTGCTATGGTGGCGCGCGGCCGCCTCGAGAGGGGCGTCAAGTTAAACCACCCCGAAGCCATCGCACTGATCACAGATTTCGTCGTGGAGGGCGCACGGGATGGACGGTCCGTGGCCGACCTCATGCAAGCCGGGGCTCATGTGATTACCAAAGACCAATGCATGGACGGCATTCCCGAGATGATCCACGATGTGCAGGTTGAAGCAACATTCCCGGACGGCACGAAACTCGTCACCGTCCACCATCCGATCCGCTAAAAAAGGGAGGGAAGATATGTTTGGAACTCTGATACTGGGTATCGCCGCAGGGTGGGGTGCTCCGTTCGCCGAACCCAAAATAAAATCTGCGCTGGAAAACGTGCTTCTCGATGATGTGCCGGTCGACCCCTTGGAAATGCGTTTGATTTCCTTCTCAGTTTGCTTACTCGCCGCCGCGCTTTTGTCGATGGTCTTTGCAGAACCCCATGCCGCGCCGCTGGCGCTGGGCGCTGCCATTGGAGTTTTCGGCCCTCGCCTCATCGAAAAGTGGAAAGCCCGCAATCACCCCGATTACGACAGCTAAGGACGACGACATGATCCCCGGAGAGCTCTTTCCTGCCGACGGCGATATCACCTTGAACGACGGCGCTGAGGTGACCGTACTGATGGTCTCGAACACCGGCGACCGCCCTATTCAGGTGGGCAGTCACTATCATTTCGCTGAAACCAACGCCGGCCTCGATTTCGACCGCGACGCCGCCATGGGCAAACGCCTCGACATCGCCGCCGGCACAGCCGTGCGGTTTGAGCCGGGCCAGAAGCGCGAGGTGCGTTTGGTGCCTATCGGGGGGAAGCGCGAGGTCTACGGCTTCAATCAGAAAGTGATGGGAGCGCTTTGACGTCTTGCTTTGAGAAAAGGGCGGTGTCCGCCCGAGGGGGAAGCAATAGCTCCCGCCAATGGGGTGGGCAGGCGCTGACCGACACTTCATATCGGACGGAACATATCCACGGCCGGCTAACTGCCACGCCACTCGCCGAGAAAAACAAGAATGAAAATCGCACAGTAGTGGGCCTGGAGCCAAAAGGCGGTGCTCGACATCTGAGTTGTAGCTCTGTTGTCAACGCTCTGACAATGACGGCTAACGCGAAATTACTCAATACTTGTTACTCAAAAGGTCGAATTAAAGACCTAATTACAGTAGGTTAGAATAAACTATGCCAACCCAAATCTCCCGCGCTGCTTATGCCGACATGTACGGCCCCACCACTGGCGACAAGCTGCGTCTTGCAGACACCGACCTGATTATCGAGGTAGAAAAAGACCTCACCATCTATGGCGAAGAGGTCAAATTTGGCGGCGGTAAGGTCATCCGCGACGGCATGGGGCAAGCTCAGACCACTCGCGCTGATGGGGCCGTGGACACTGTTATTACAAACGCCCTCATCGTCGACCACACAGGCATCTACAAAGCCGACGTCGGCCTCAAAGACGGCAAAATCCACAAGATCGGAAAAGCCGGCAACCCCGACACACAGAATGGCGTCGACATTATCGTCGGACCCTCAACCGAAGCCATCGCGGGCGAGGGCCGTATCCTCACCGCGGGTGGCTTCGACGCGCATATCCACTGGATCTGCCCGCAACAAATCGACGATGCGCTGCACTCCGGCATGACCACCATGCTCGGCGGCGGCACAGGCCCAGCGCATGGCACGCTGGCCACGACCTGCACGCCAGGCTCCTGGCATATCGGGCGCATGCTCCAAGCCATGGACGATGTACCAATGAACGTCGCGCTTTCGGGCAAGGGCAATGCCTCTCTCCCTGCCGCGCTGCACGAAATGGTCAACGCAGGCGCATCCGCGCTGAAGCTCCACGAAGACTGGGGCACCACGCCCGGAGCCATAGACTGCTGCCTCTCGGTCGCCGATGAAATGGACGTCCAAGTGATGATCCACACCGACACACTGAACGAGAGCGGCTTCGTCGAAAACACAATCAAGGCCATCGGCGGGCGCACCATCCACGCCTTCCACACCGAAGGCGCCGGCGGCGGTCACGCTCCCGATATCATCAAGGTCTGCGGCCTGCCAAACGTCCTGCCATCTTCGACCAACCCGACGCGGCCCTATACAGTGAACACACTGGAAGAGCACCTCGACATGCTCATGGTCTGTCACCACCTCGACAAAGCCATCCCCGAAGACGTCGCATTCGCCGAAAGCCGCATCCGCAAAGAAACTATTGCGGCAGAAGATATCCTCCACGACATGGGTGCGTTTTCGATCATCGCGTCCGACAGCCAGGCCATGGGCCGCGTTGGCGAAGTTGCCATTCGCACCTGGCAAACCGCTGATAAGATGAAAAAACAACGCGGACGTCTGGCGGAAGAAACTGGCGACAACGACAACCTTCGCGTCCGCCGCTACATCGCCAAGTACACGATCAACCCTGCTATCGCCCACGGCATCGGCGCACACATCGGCTCCATTGAAGAAGGCAAGCGCGCCGACCTCGTGCTTTGGTCGCCCGCTTTCTTCGGTGTAAAGCCAGAAATGGTTCTGCTCGGTGGCTCAATTGCTGTCGCGCAAATGGGCGATCCAAACGCATCTATTCCGACGCCGCAGCCTGTCTATTCCCGGCTGATGTTCGGCGCGATGGGCCGCGCAGTGCAAAACAGCGCAGTCGCCTTCGTCAGCCAGGCAGGCCAAGCCGCTGGACTTGGCGAGGCGCTGGGCCTTGGCCGCAAAACGCTTCCGGTCGAAAACTGCCGGGGCATCGGCAAGAAAGACATGGTCCTGAACGATGCTATGCCCACGATTGACGTGAATCCGGAAACTTATGAAGTGCGCGCCGACGGCGAGCTTTTGGTTTGTGAACCCGCCGAAGAGCTTCCCATGGCTCAGCGGTATTTCATGTTCTAGAGCTGCCTATTATCGGGCAGCGGGTATGCAGCATTAGCAATTCTCTGGGGAAAACTGTGAATTATATCAAAGGGCAAGAGAGAAGCATCGACCGTAAGGAGATAACTCATGTCTGCTCTTGCACGCATCAATACTGCAATCACTCGCCTCAAAAGCTCGCTCTCGAAGGCCCGCGAGCTCGAATTGATTGCCACCATGTCCGACGCAGAGCTCGCACGCCATGGAATTCGCCGCGATCAAATCCCAGCCCATTTCTTTGGCGACAATCCGAACGGCTGAGCTACAGCTTTAATGCATGGCGGGGTTGCAAACCTGGCAATTGTCCGACGTTCACAAAGCGCCTAAATAATGCGCACAATCGAAACGCAAATATGCAAACTCCAAAGGTGAACCATGGTATCGCGCGCATTTTTCGCCACTGTCATGACCGCTATCGCACCGACACGTCGCTTCAACGACCTGTTCTCGATGAACGATCGCCAGTTGGCGCAGCGTGGCTTCGACCGCGATGGTCTGACACGCAGCCACATCACCGGCCTCGCCGGTTTCTAAAGAACACGTTCTTTAACGCTGCCCCCGCAGCGACTGAACCTTCCACGGCCCACGCAATGGAAAATTGCGGCGGGCCGTTTTTGTATTCAAAGGATGCTTTGCAATGACAACGCTGCCAGTGAGCCAGACCGTGCTGAAAGGTGAAGGCCACCATGCCACGGACCGCTGCCACTTGACCTATGAAGATCGCTT
>CAYPVG010000252.1:0-4680 GCA_964414085.1 uncultured Boseongicola sp.
AACCGCCCCTGCGCCGGGGCTCGATCAGATCACTGCGCCAGTCCCAGAAATCGGTCCCGACGACGTGCTCATCCGTGTGAACAAGACGGGTATTTGCGGCACGGACATTCATATCTGGGATTGGGACGAGTGGGCCGCGAAGACCGTCCCCGTGCCGCTGATTACCGGGCATGAGTTCGCGGGAGAGATTGTCGAACTTGGCAAAAACGTCACCGATCTGACACTCGGACAAAGGGTGTCAGGCGAAGGCCATCTGATCGGAAAACAGTCCCGCCAAAGCCGCGCGGGAAAGTTTCACCTCGACCCCGAAACGCGTGGCATTGGCGTGAACGAGCAAGGCGCCTTTGCAGAGTATCTGAGACTGCCCGCCTTCAATGCGGTGCCCTTGCCAGACATGATCGACGACGAGGTCGGCGCGATCCTGGATCCCTTGGGCAATGCTGTTCACACGGCATTGAGTTTTGACCTTGTTGGCGAAGACGTTCTCGTCACCGGTGCTGGCCCTATCGGCATCATGGCAGCAGCAGTCGCGCGCCACGTCGGCGCACGTCATGTGGTCATCACCGATTTGAACGCTGACCGGCTCGCGCTGGCTGAAAAGGTCGTGCCTGATGTGGTCACTGTAAACGTTGGTGAAGAGGACTTGGCCGATGTTGTCCCCCGGCTTGGTATGAAACAGGGCTTTGACGTTGGACTCGAGATGTCAGGCAACCAACGCGCGCTCGATCAGATGGTTGAAACCATGACGATGGGTGGACGCATTGCGCTTCTCGGCATCCCGCCAGGAAAATCGCCCGTCGATTGGTCGCGCATCGTTTTCAAGGCCATCACGCTGAAAGGTGTCTATGGCCGCGAGATCTTCGAGACCTGGTACAAGATGATCGCAATGCTCGAGAACGGTCTTGATGTCCGCAATGTCATCACGCACCGGATGTCGGTTGACGATTTCAAGCAAGGGTTCGAAATCATGAAGTCGGGCCGCTCAGGAAAGATCGTGCTGGACTGGACAGGACAGGCGGGCTGAGGGTCGTTATAACGACCTCGAAGCAATTAAAAGGACGGCATTCGATGAGTGACATGGTGTTTTGGGCGATAGCAACAGTCGCTCTTATCGTGGGCTTTCGCTGGTGGCAGAAGCGCGGGAAAAAATGAAGGCAAACGAGACACCTTGGCTTGCAATGGCGCTCAACAATGCGTGGGCGAACGCGACGCTTTACAGCGCTATTCAAACACTACCCGAAGGCGCGTTTGTCGCGCCTCGGCCCGGGTTCTTTGCGTCGCTCTCCGCCACGATGAACCATATCTACGAAGTTGACCTTTACTATCTCGATGCTTTGGAGGCCGGCGGCGCAGGGCGCGATGTATTTGATCGGGAAGCCATCAACGACCCTGAGCAACTCGCGCAACTTCAAATGGGCGCGGACATGCGATTTGCCAGCTTTTGCAACGGCATTACAGACGAGACATTGGCCGCCGTGCGCGCGACGGTTCGCGGGGACCTGTCAGTTGAAGAAAACGTTGCCGCCTTGATCCTGCACCTGGTGCAGCATCAGGTGCACCATCGAGGTCAAGCGCATGTGCAATTGTCCGATACGGGCATTACGCCACCGCAGCTAGACGACTTCTATCTGGAGTTTGGCCGCGTGCCGACGGCTGAGGCCTATTGGGGCTGACAGTGCCTAATGCGGCTCGACCGGGATACGTCCGTCCTCGGTGAGTGCAAAGCAAAGCCCATCTTCAAAAACGACCGGCACCAGCGGGTTCCCGTAGCCAGCGCCCGTGTCGATATTCACACGGTTTCCGTAATGCGTCGGCTCGTCGATCGGTGTGTGTCCATGCACGATCAGCGCCTCATGGCTTTCAAGCCGCCACAAGAACTCGTCGCGGATCCACAGTAGGTCGTCTTCGTCTTGGGTATCCATCGGAAAACCGGGACGAATGCCCGCATGAACAAAGATAATCCCACCGAACCGGTGGTAGAGCGGCATATTTTCGATAAAGGCGATGTGTTCCTCAGGCACGGCCTTGACCGCACGCGCATGAAGCTTGTCAGATTTCTCAAAAAATCGCTTCTCAACACCGTAAGACCGCAGAGTGTCCCGGCCGCCCATCGATTCCGATAGCCAGGTCAGCCCTTTGCGCAAACGACCGTCTGTCGTTTCGCCACGACGGATATAGTTTTCAAAGAACCGGTCGTGGTTCCCTTTGATCACCAGCCAGTCAGCACCGGACTCTATCCCGTCGATCAAAAACTGAATCACACCACGGCTATTCGGGCCTCGGTCATTCAAATCTCCGATGTGAATGATGGGAGCCGGTCCGCCATCTCTCGCGACATCCATCGCAATAATACGGTGCGCGATCTGAAGTTGCTCCAGATGCCCATGCACGTCCCCAATGGCATAAACGCGATCGCTCATAACTCGGCTTTAGGTCTGCAGAGGTTTAGGAGCAAGCCGTTTTCATCCAAACGGCTCGCTCCGTGGCGCGAAATCACCGGCCCGAGGGGTGCCGGTGATTGTATTATCCGACGTCGAATTCCATCTGGCGGACTTGCGTGAAGAGGCCAGTCGATTCAAGTGCTCCAATTGCCGGAGCAGGCACCGGTTCGTCCACATAAAGGAGAGCGATCGCATCGCCGCCTTTGTCAGATCGGCCTAGCGTAAAGTTCGCAATGTTTACGCCGTTGGCGCCCATTGAGTTCCCCAACGCCCCGATGATGCCGGGGACATCTTCGTTGGTTGTGTAGACCATATGCGCACCGATCTCGGCGTCGATATTGATACCTTTGATCTGGATGAAACGCGGCTTGCCGTCCGAGAATACCGTGCCCGCGATCGAGCGTTCCCGCTCATCAGTGACCACGGTCAGCTTGATATAGGCATCAAACGCACCGGTCTTGTCTTGCGTTGTCGTCGAAATATCGATGCCCCGGTCTTTTGCGATGATCGGCGCGGACACCATATTAACGTCCGGGTTCGCGGCTTTCATGATGCCTGCGACCACGCTTGCGTTTAGCGCGGCGGTGTTCATCGTCGCAACCTGACCGTCGTAAAGCACGTTGATCGCACGCACTGGCTCATCGGTTAGTTGCCCGACAAAGGCTCCGAGGTGACCTGCAAGCTTCAACCACGGCCCCATGACCTTGGCTTCTTCCGCAGTCACAGACGGCATGTTGAGCGCGTTCGACACCGCGCCAGTTAGCAAGTAGTCCGACATCTGCTCGGCAACCTGAAGCGCCACGTTTTCCTGCGCTTCCGTTGTCGCCGCGCCAAGGTGAGGCGTCACGACGACGTTTGGAAGGTTGAAAAGTGGGCTATCTGTGGCGGGTTCCACCGCAAACACATCAAACGCTGCGCCGGCAACGCGGCCGTCCTGCAGGGCTTCAGCCAGCGCTTCCTCGTCGACCAGACCACCTCGTGCGCAGTTCACGATGCGCACACCCGGCTTCAGCTTGGCAATTGCCTCCCGGCTTAGGATGTTGCGGGTTTTGTCGGTCAGCGGCACGTGGAAGGTGATGAAGTCGGACTTGGCAAGAAGCTCGTCCAACTCAACCTTAGTGACACCCATCTTGGCTGCGCGTTCTTCGCTCAAGAACGGGTCATAAGCGATCACTTTCATCTTCAGACCCAGCGCACGTTCGCAAACGATCCCACCAATGTTGCCCGCGCCAATGACGCCAAGTGTCTTGGCGGTCAGCTCAACACCCATGAAGCGCGACTTCTCCCACTTGCCGGCGTGCGTAGAAGTACTGGCCTCGGGGATTTGGCGTGCGACGGCAAACATCATTGCAATCGCGTGTTCGGCCGTCGTGATCGAGTTGCCGAAAGGTGTGTTCATCACGATCACACCTTTCTTCGAGGCGTTCGGGATATCGACGTTGTCGACCCCGATCCCAGCGCGGCCAATGACTTTCAGATTGTCAGCAGCGGCGAGGATTTTCTCGGTCACTTTGGTCGCAGAACGGATCGCGAGGCCGTCATATTGGCCGATCACCTCGAGAAGGCGGTCCTTGTCCTTTCCAAGACCAGGTTCAAAATCCACATCAATTCCGCGGTCGCGGAAGATTTGGACGGCGGTTTCAGACAGTTTGTCCGAGACGAGTACTTTAGGCATGTTCTTCACCTTTCGGGTCGCGTGGGCAGGGCAGCGCCTCAGCCACGAAAATATCAGATTTGTTAGGAGCTTAGGCTGCTTCAGACAGTGCGTTGATCTCGGCCTGAAAGGCCCAGTCCAGCCACGGCAACAGGGCCTCGATGTCCGAGGTTTCGACCGTCGCGCCACACCAGATACGCAGACCTGCAGGCGCATCACGATAGGCCCCGACGTCGAGCGCAACGCCTTCGGCCTCCAATCGCTTGGCAACCGCTTTGGCAAAGGCCGAACCATCGGTGATACGGGTATCGGTGAACTTCAGGCAAACGCTGGTGTTTGACCTGAGCGCCGGGTCATCTGCCAAATTCGCGATCCAGTCGCGAGCATCGCAGAAATCCCAAATAGCTTTTGCGTTCGCATTGGCGCGCGCGATGAGGCCGTCCAGGCCGCCCACGCTTTCCGCCCAATCCAGAAACTGGCGGGGGGTCGGTTTGTCCGGAATGATGCCGCGCTCTATGGCACGCCACGCAAAGGTCAGTCGACGATCGAACTCCGCGCCTTGATCGTGGGAAAAGCCAATGAAGT
>CAYPVG010000253.1:0-13464 GCA_964414085.1 uncultured Boseongicola sp.
GGTCAACACCGTGTTTGGCCATCGCGGCCTTTAAGTTAGCGATGTCTTTTTCGAGTTCGCCCTGTCCTTTGGACTTCACTTCACCCACACACATGGGGCGCGCGTATTTGGGTGTGCCGCCATCGTTTGCGAGGCGTTCAAGGAAAGACGGGTAGAGTTTCAGGTCCGCTGGTGCGTTTCTGGGGCTGTCGCCGTCGAAGCCGGTGTAACGGTCTTTGACGTAGGTGGCGTAGGAAATCTTCGAGGTCTCGCCGTCGCTGACGATGTCGATCCCGGCTTCTTTCTGACGGCGGACGAGCATGTCGACGTGATCGGTCATCACGGCGTCGAACACATTAGAATCATAGGGTTCTTTGCGCTCTCGGGCAAAAATTTGGTCCACAACATCCTGACTTCTTGGCAGGCTTCCCACGTGTGTTGAGAGAATGGTCATGGTTCTGTCTCCGTCTTGTTTTTCTTGTTCGGTATCACGTCGGTATAACGTCGGTATTACGTCGGTGCACCCGTTCGGTGAGTTTACTTTTAGGTCATGCCTTTAGTGAAGTGGCGGTCGAGGTGGGCCAGCCAGTTTTCATGCGTGATTTTGGCGATCAGGTCTGAACCAAAGCCAGCGGCCTCCATCTCGACAACCAGCTTCGGCAGGTCGGCGGCGGAGTTCATGCCGTCGGGCAAAGGCGCTCCGTCGAAGTCGGAACCTAGGGCAACGTGATCCTCACCTGCGATCTCGATCATGTGTGCGAGATGCGTAATGCAGGCCTGAAGCGGGGCTTTGCCGGTTTGCCAGGCGTCTTCGGCAAGGAAAATCGTGCCGAAGTTCAGGCCGGCGATGCCGCCCGTTTCGCCGATCGCCTTGAGTTGGTCGTCAGTCAGGTTGCGGGTGGTATTCAGGACTGCACAGGCGTTGGAATGGGTGGCGACGAGAGGAACTCCTTCTTCGGCAACATCCCAGAAGCCTTTCATTGTGAGATGCGAGGTATCGACAATGATGCCAAGTTCTTTGCAGCGGACGACAAGGCGTTTGCCGTCGTCTGTCAAGCCGGGCCCCGTGTCACCGTCTCGACCGAGGCCGAATGGCACGCCATCACCGAATATGGTTGGACGCGACCAGACAATTCCGAGGGAGCGCAGGCCCAGCGCGTAAAGCGCATCGAGGGCGAGGAGGTCGGGTCCAATGCAGTCGGCACCTTCGAGGTGCAGAATGCAGGCAATACGGTCGGCGATGAAAGCTGTGGCGAGTGCCGCAGCGTCGGTGACGATCTCGATCTGGCCAGCGTCATGGAGTTGGCGGGCAATGGCGGCCTGACCGATAGCGGCAGTGAGTGCTTCACCTTCGTCCAGCATGGGCGACATCGGCATCGAGAAGATCGCCGGATCAAAATCAGTGAAATCGAAAACGCCCCGATTCATTGGCGAATAGATCGCGAAGAAGCCGCCTTTGAAGCCGCCCGCTTTGGCGTTGGGGACATTCACATGCCCGTTCGTCGTTGCGAACTCTGCCACAGGATCGACCATCCCGCCCCAAAGGCGGGACAGAACATCGTTATGGCCGTCAAAGATCAGGGGACCCATGTGAGCCCTGCGGGGTCTTCCGTCGCGCGGATGCGGTAGAGGCTGGCTTCGCCTGTCATTGAAGGAGCCAGAGCGACCGAGGTGCCTGCCTTGAGGAGACAAGTGTCACCCATGGTGATGTAGTCTGTCTTGCCATCTGATGTGACGCTCCAGTGGCCGCGCACAGGCATGAGAACTTCGTTGGCTGCGACGGTGTATGGTTCCGGCGAGATGGAATTGCGAGACAGGAGCTCGACCTCGAAGCCTGGTTTATCGCGCAGGACTGCTTTTTCTCCAATGACTTTGGCCGGTTGATTGTCGGACAGCGCCATAAGGTCCCAATAGCGGGCTACGTAGTTTGGGATAACATCGAGGGTTGTGGGTTCGGGGAAAGCTTTGAGTTCTTCGTCAGACAAGAGCGGCATTGGGGATACGCCATCGGGAAGGCTTTGGCCCTTCTTGGTGTCGTAGAGCTTTCCTTCTTCCGAGAGGACGAGGCCGTGATCCGCCGCGTCTTCGATCACCTGAGGTGCCCAGATGACTCCGCCGCCTGCGTCGTCGCCGCCTAGGATCGCCATGATCATCCCGTAATCGTTGCCGATATTTTCGAAGCCGCGGAAGATGCCTGTTGGGATATTGAAGATGTCGCCTTCTTCCAGAACGACTTCTCCGGCATTGCCCCACCGGCCCCAGAAGAAGCGCCAACGCCCTTTGGCGACGAAGAACACTTCTGCCGTGCGGTGGGAGTGGAGCGAGTTGCGGCATTTGGGGGGCTGGCCCGCTGCGCCGATATTGAAGCCAATTGGATCGGCGATGTGGACGTGCTGGTCGGGGCTTTCGGAGACGCCGCCGCCGATGATCGTGAAGTTCTCCTTCTGATCCGAGCCGGGCGTATGGGCATCGATGAAAGCGGTTTTGCAGGGCTGGAGTTCGCCGTAGCGAACGATCTGGGCGGTCATTTCAGGTTTTCCTTATCGGCGAGTTTGGCGCGTAGCTCGGCGTTTTCTTCCGTCAGTTCTTGAAGCCTCGGGCCAATCATTTTCTGAATCTCGGCCTCGGTGTATCGAGGCTCGATGTATTTCGGGCAATTCCAATCGAAGGCCGTGATCCGGATGGTCATCAGCCGTTCGATTGGGTCTTGGTCGGTCACCCTGAGGCGCGCGGCCAGCTCGGGATCGTCGTCGGCAGAGATCATTTTGGCATGGCCGATCACTTTGAGGCGGGCGCGCCTAGGGTAGTCCATAAGAAAGAGCGATACCCGGTCGTTGTTTGTGAGATTTCCTTTGGAAATCAGCTGTTTGTTTCCGGTGTAGTCGGCGAAGGCGAGCGTGTCGTCGCCCTGCACTTTCAGGAATCCGATGGGTCCGCCGCGGTGCTGAACGTAGGGCCAACCTGTCTCGGACACGGTCGCCATATAGAGCGAGGTTCTGGTTTCGATGAAGGCTTTGGTGTCTTCGTCGAGGCCGTCGGTGAACCGATTGCGGTACATCTTTTGGAAGCGCTCGCGCATTCCAAGAGCGTCTTGTTCCGCCTGCACAGCTTCAGTGAACATATGCTGGGCGTAGTTGTCCATCAGCCTTGGGCCATCAGGATCTGCTTCCAGATCGCGACCTCATCGTAGAGCGTGAATTCGCGCCGTAGGCCCCATGGGCCGAATTCGGCGTGGCTCATCCCCATGACGTGCACGTGTGCGCCAGTCGGCTTGCCGAAGGTGCCCCAACCATCATGCTTGCCGTCCAGCGACCAACGGATTGCGGCGCGGGGGCTGAGCATGTCGGCGTCCATGCCTATCTGGTGATGGATGGTGAATTTTGCGCTTGGGAAAGACGAGCGGAGGCCGACCCAGAATTTGACCATTTCGTCGCGACCAAATGCCGTTTGGGCGCCCGGGTATTCACCGATAGCGGCGCGATCCCAGTCGTTCAGGACGTGGTTGAAGTCCTGATCCATGATCCGCTTGAGAGACGCGGCGAATTTCTCGCCCCATTCATTGGCGTTGCCTGTTCCCTTGTAGGGGCCTTCGATGTCATTAGCGGGGGTAAAGGGTTTGGAGGCTGCTTCAGCACCACCTTCGTCAGCGATCAGGCCAGCGGCGTAGTCTTTCGGGTCCATGCCAAGTTGGCGGACAATGCCGCCGTAGTCGCGCACCAGCCATTCGTCGTAGATGGTGTCGTCCTTGGCGGCGCAGTCTGCGATGACGCGAACGACCCAATGTTTGCCTGTGGCTTTGCCGAACTGGCCATCCCGCAAATGGGTGGCCTTTGTCAGGAGCCGGTGAGAGGACAAAAGCCCGTGCTCTGGGTCATCGGAGTAGATGACGTCTTCGCCAAGGAGTTCCCGGTCAGGGAATTCGTTGATGGTGGCCATAGTTGCGGCCTTGACCGCCTCGTTGCCGCGCTGGATGCCCATAGGTGAGCGCACGGGAATGTCCTTGGCGTAATAGTGGTCGAGCGTGGCCACGCCGCGGTCTTCCCAGATTTCTTTGGTGATCCCGATAATATAATCGGGAAAGTCGCTCCAGCGGTTTGAGAACCCCTTCATTGTGTCCATCCTTCAGGCACTTTTGCGGACCCGCGCAGAATGAGCGGTCCGGCGATTTCAATGCTTTGTCCCGGGCGGTCGGCGGCGTCTATCTCGCCCAGGAGTGTTTCTACGGTTGCTTCCACCATACGGTTGACCGGCTGGCGCACTGTGGTGAGGTCGTACCCGGACCAGCTTGCTGCGGGCACATCATCGTAACCTACGACGGAGACATCACCCGGTACTGAGAGACCAAGTTCGTCGCGCAAAGTGTCCATTACGGCAAAGGTCATGTGGTCGTTGCCGACGAAAATGGCGTCAGGGGGCGTGTCGGATTTCATGAGCTGGCGCGCTGCCTCAGCCGCGACCTCACGGTTGTACATGCCATCTATGACGGCAACGGGCGATTGCCCAAGGTCGGCGAGGCCGTTGAGGAATCCCATTTTGCGGTCCCGACCGGTGGACGATCCGCTCCAGCCTGCGATGTGGGCAATGCGTTTGTGACCCCCTGCCACGAGAAACTCAGCCACTTTGCGGCCTCCGGCCACGTTGGCTGAGGTCACTGAAGAGAGTTCTGTGCCATCCTGGCCGCGGTTGAATAGAACGACCGGTATTCCGGCCTCTGCGCATTGCGCGGTCAGCGCGCTGTCGACCGAAACGCTTGCTGCAATGATACCGTCGACACGGTACCCCAATAGCTCCTGAACCGTGTTGGAGATCTCGTCTTCCGAGTTTTGCGCCATGAAGACCAGAATGTGATAGCCGCGCTCTTGCAAGGCTTGTGAGAGGCGTTCGAGCGCCACTGGGTAGAACTGGTTGTCGAGGTAGGCGACGAGCAAGCCAATGATGCGGCTTTTTCCGGTGATCATTGCGCGCGCGATGGGGTTTGGGCGATAGCCGAGTTCCATCGCCGCCTTTTTGACCTTGGCTGCGGTCGCGGCGCTGGCCGATGCACCGGGCGTGAAAACACGACTGACGGCGGACTGGCTTACGCCAGCACGGCGCGCGACATCCAGCGATGTGATCTTACCCTGCGCCATCAGTCTGCGGTCCAACCTCCGTCGATGAGGAGCGATGTGCCGGTGACCAGCGACGACGCTTCGGAAGCGAGGAACACTACGGCGCCCATAATGTCGGTGACTTCACCGATGCGCCCGAGTTTGATCTTCTCTTCCACCCATGCGGCGCGCGCTGGATTGCTGAATGTTTGTTCTGTCAGGGGCGTGCGAATGAAAGTTGGGCAAATGGTGTTCACACGGATACCCTGCTTGCCCCATTCGATCGCCATGGACTTGGTAAATCCTTCGACGGCATGTTTCGTAGCGCAGTAAACCGCACGGTCGATACCGCCGACGTGGGCCATTTGGCTGGAGATATTGATCAGGCTGCCCGGCTTGTTGTTTTCTATCAGTCCCTTGGCGACGGCGCGCGTTAAGAAGTACGCACCTTTCACGTTGAGGTCGCTGACTGCATCGTAGTCATCAGACGTGGTGTCGAGTGCAGGTGTATGGCGGGCCAAGCCTGCGGAATTTACGAGGATATCGAACGGACCATGTTCTGCGACAGCAGCTTCGGTGGCCGCTGTGTCAGATACGTCGAGCGGGAGAGCCTTTGCAGTGAAGCCTTCAGCTGCAAGTGATGCGCCCAGCTCATTCAAAGGGCCTTCGCGCCGGGCAGACAGTGTCACCTCGGCACCGGCTTCCGCCAAAGCAACCGCGCAAGCTTCGCCAATGCCGGAAGATGCACCGGCGACGAGCGCGCGTTTGCCATCAAGACGGAACGACGGTGTGCGTGGTAAGGTCATGAACACTCCCGAATTGCGGAGAGGGGCGCTGCCCCCCGCAGGGCGGTGCCCTGCCCCCCCGGGATATTTCGGCCAAGAAGAAGCAGCGCGGCGGCTCTCATTCAGCTGCCTCCTGAGGTTGCACGGCGGTGCCATAAGGGACGTTCCTGCCGCCATAACGGCGCACCCGTATGTTGCATTGTTCGGCGTGGCCGACAAAGCCTTCGAGCATGCAGAGACGAGAGCCGTATTCGCCGACCATCGCGGCGGCCTCATCCGTGATGACCTTCTGATAGCTATGTGTTTTCAAGAACTTACCAACCCAAAGTCCGCCGGTGTAGCGACCCGCTTTCTTGGTCGGAAGCGTGTGGTTGGTGCCAATGACTTTGTCGCCGTTCGCAACGTTGGTGCGGGGGCCGAGGAACAACGCTCCATAGCTGTGCATGTTATCGAGGAACCAGTCGTCGCGGTCTGTCATCACTTGCACGTGCTCGGAAGCGATGTCGTTGGCGACGTCGAGCATCTCGTCATAGGTGTCGCAGACGATGACTTCGCCGTAGTCTTCCCATGAGGTGCGTGCGGTTTCCTTCGTGGGCAGAATTTCGAGGATGCGATCAATCTCAGCCAGTGTATCGCGCGCGAGTTTTGCGGAATTCGTGACGAGGACGGCCGGCGAGTTGTAGCCGTGTTCGGCCTGACCCAGAAGGTCGGTCGCGCACATTTCGGCGTCGACAGTTTCGTCGGCGATGACCATGGTTTCGGTCGGGCCCGCGAAGAGGTCGATACCGACGCGTCCGAAAAGCTGGCGTTTGGCTTCGGCCACGAATGCGTTGCCGGGGCCGACCAGCATGTGAACCGGATCGATCGTTTCGGTGCCGATCGCCATGGCACCAACGGCCTGCATGCCACCAAGGACGTAGATTTCATGCGCACCGCCAAGGTGCATGGCAGCGACAATTGCTGGGTGCGGCTCACCGTTCTGGGGAGGGGCAGAAGCGATGATGCGCGGCACACCGGCAACCGAAGCTGTCAGCACTGACATATGAGCCGAAGCCACCATGGGGAATTTGCCACCTGGGACGTAGCATCCGACCGATTGGACCGGGATGTTCTTGTGACCCAGGATCACGCCGGGAAGAGTTTCAACCTCGACATCCGTCATTGAGGCGCGTTGCGCTTGGGCAAAGCTGCGGATTTGATCCTGCGCGAAGCGTATGTCTTCCATGTCGCGCGCAGAGACCTTTTGCATGGCTGCTTCGATCTCGGACGTTGTGAGACGGAAGCTTTCGGGTTCGTACTTGTCAAACTTCGCGGACAGCTCGCGAATGGCGGCGTCGCCGCGCTTTTCGATGTCAGCCAGCGTGCTTTCAACGATGAAGCGAACTTTGGCGTCGTCCTCGGCGCGTTCGCTTTCGGGCTTGCCGGTTTTCAGATGTGTAATGGTCATGGTTTTGGCCCTGATCTTTTGGTGCTTATTCGGGTTTCGGCGGGATAGCGGTGCCGTCGTCGTATGCTTCCCAGCCACGCCCTGCAAAGACGTCTTCGCCCAGCTGGAAGAGCACACTGGCGAAATCGACGGAAACTGGGTTGTCGGTGATGCGGCCGTCTTTCACGTGCCAGAAATCCATATACGGAATTTTGACGCGCTTGCCGGTCGCTGGAATGCCCATGAAGGTACCGGAGTGGGTAGCCTCGATATGGCCGAAGCAGGCGGCCCATTCGCCGTCTGCCATGAATTTCTCGGTGATGTAGTCACGCTCGGTGAAGGCTGAGCGGAGGGGAAGCTGCCAGTTGTTGCGAAAGGCTTCGACACCTTTCTTGGTGCCGCAGCCCTGGTTACCGCGCCAGATGAAGTCTTCGTGGAAGTACTTCGTCATATCGTTTTCGCTACGGCCGAGCGCGTCTTCCATGCGGCGGACAGCGGCGAGAGTTTCGGCGGATTGGGTTGCGTGGTCAGTCATGCTGCATCCTCGGAGATTATTTTGCCGGCACGATGGCCAATCATCATGGACGGCGCGTTGGTATTGGCGGAAGTCACGGACGGCATAATGGACGCATCCGCGACCCAAAGACCGTCGAGCCCGCGAACTTTGAGACGCGGTGTGACTGGAGCATCGCCCTCGCCCATCTGCATGGTTCCGACCGGGTGATACGCGGTGCCTGCGTTGGCACGGACGAAGTCTTTCAGGCTATCGTCGGGTACGTCTGGTCCGGGTTTTACTTCGGGCGCCTTCATGGGACCGAAGTCGGCTTTGGCCATGAGGTGACGGAGACGCGTCAGTCCCTTCGTTAGGCGATCAAGATCGAAATCGTCGCTGAAAAGACCGAGGTCGATATCGAGGCCAGATTTCGTGATGCGTAACGCGCCACGGCTCTTGGGGCGGCAGAGGCAAGCGTCAGCAAAATATCCCTGACCTATCTGATACTTAGAGCCTTTGAGGGGCATGAAGAACGGGATGAAATGGGTTTGAATGTCGGGCTCTGCGCCCGGACCTTCGGACGCAAAAAAAGCACCGCCTTCCACAGTCGGAGAGGCGAAAACTCCCGTGCGTGTGAGCGCCCATTGCAGTGGGGCACTCATCCATTTGTGGGCGAGCGACGGAGTGAGACCATAGCCCGAACCGGGGCCATGGAAGTGGAGGCCGACGCCTGGGTGATCGTGTAGGTTTTGTCCGACACCAGGCAAGTCAACGCGTGGGTCGACACCCGCTGAGCGGAGATCGTCGGCGGGGCCAATACCAGACCTTAAAAGGAGTTCCGGGGTGCCAATCGCCCCTGCGGATAGAACAATGCCCTTTCGAGCGGTGACCTTCGTTCCATCGGCAAGAATGACAGCGCTTGCGCGGTCACCGGAGACTTCGATCCGTTCAACCGGGCTAGATTGCACGAGTTGTGCGCCTTTGGCGATGGCCGGTCGCAAGAAGGCGTCTGCGGCAGACCAACGACGACCGTTTCGCATATTGAATCGGAACACACCGGCACTTTCGCGTTCGGGAGACGGTGGTGTGGTGTCATTGCCGCCCACGAGTCGAGAGAGTTGCTGCGTCAGTGGGTGTGCGCCCTCGAATTGCGCAGGTGCGATGCGGTCTTCTAACGTTTCAAACGCAGGCGCGACATCGGCCCAAGACCAGCCCGCAACGTTCCAGGAGTCGTAGTCTGACGCTTGACCAGGGAACCAGACCATGGAGTTGATGGACCCAGAACCACCGACCATCCGGCCACGCGGGATTGCTATGGACCGTCCTCCCAATCCGTCTTGAGGTGCGGATTTGTATTGCCAGTCGCGACGGCCGCCCATCATCCAGACCAAGCCGAATGGCATCCGTACTAGCGGCCAGCGATCAGAGGGACCAGCTTCGATGACCAGGACAGACCCCGCGCCGTTTGACACAAGACCTTCAGCGACAGCGCATCCTGCGGAACCGGCACCGATCACGACAAAATCATGAATCGGAGTTGGCATTGCCTCAGATCCTTTCTCCGCTTTCTGCGTCGAAGAGGTGGCAAATGCTGGCGGGAATATCGGCGGTCACCGCGTCCCCGATTTCTGCCCGGAAGTCCTTGTGAGCTTTCACCGAGACCATCGCACCGCCGGCCTTGACGGTCACCATGGTTGCGTCGCCCAGAAGCTCCAGCGAGTAGATTGGAGCGTTGATGGCACCGCTTTCCGCAAGACCTGCGTCTTCGGCACGATAGCCAAGCGTGACCGGTCCATTGTGACCCGCTGGGAGACCTTCGATCCGCACGTTTGTGCCTTCGAAGACGCCATTCGTCAGCGTGCCATCCATCAGGTTCATGGCGGGATTGCCGATGAAGCTGGCCACAAAGGTGTTGGCGGGACGGTCGTAAATCTCAGTTGGCGTACCAACCTGCTGCACGACGCCCCTACTCATGACCACGACGCGGTCTGCGAGGGTCATCGCCTCGATCTGGTCATGGGTCACGTATACCGTGGTGACTTTCAGTTCGTGGCTGAGGTTTTTGATTTGCGCGCGTGTGGAAACACGCAGCTTGGCGTCAAGGTTGGAGAGCGGTTCGTCCATCAAGAAGACGTTTGGTTTGCGCACGATCGCACGGGCGAGCGCAACGCGTTGCCGCTGACCGCCGGAAAGTTCAGCAGGGCGACGGTGGAGGAATTCGTCGAGTTCAACCATCGCAGAGGCACGACGCACCATTTCGTCGTGATCGCCCTGCACGTTGCGCACTTTCAGAGGGAAGCGGATGTTTTCGTAGACGTTCAGGTTCGGGTAGAGCGCGTAGCTTTGGAACACCATGGCAACGTCGCGATCTTTGGGATCGAGATCATTCACACGATCACCGTCGATCAGGATATCGCCTTCGGTAGCATCCTCCAAACCGGCGATCATACGCATCGTTGTTGTCTTGCCGCAGCCTGACGGACCAAGCAGCACAAGAAACTCCTGATCGGCGATTGTCAGATCGAAATTTGCGACCCCAATGAAATCGCCCCAGCGCTTGTTAATATTGCGAAGCTGAACCTCTGCCATGAGATGCCCCCCTTTTCGGCGCGCGCAAATTGCATACGATTGCAAGCGTATGTCCGATTCGAGCAATCGCGCAAGACTTAATCTTTTATGGTAATATTTTTTAGCATTGCTGCAAATTTTTCTTGCCAGATGCAATGATCATGCCGTGTAATTGCAATCGTATGCAAAGTACTTGCGATTCGTATCGCTTGCACTGCACATTGCGAGTGCCGTCAGGGAGCGGCGTTCAAAATAAAAGCCTTTGCAAACCAAAGGCGCGTATAACAGGGGGGTCTTTTGACCATGCATCTCTTCAAAACAACTGCGGCGTCTGCAGCCATCGTGCTGATGGGGACGACCGCATATGCTGACTGCGGAATAAGCAGCGGCAACGTCAACGTCCTCGGCAATGAGTTTGGCGCGATCCAAGCGGTTGTTGCGGGCGCTAAGGAATGTGCGTCCGGCAGCGTTACGGTTGAATCCAACCTGACAACAGAGCACCGCGATTTGCAGGTGGCTGCTTTGACAGCCAACCCTGCGCAGTACACCAGCGCAATCGTTGCAAACTCGTCCATCGTTCCGCTTTTGAATGACGATCTGATCCGTCCGCTGGACGATCTTGTCGCCAAGCACGGCGCGTCGCTGAACAAGAACCAGCTGATCACCATCGACGGCAAGGTCATGGCCGTTGCCTTCATGGCAAACGCGCAGCACCTGTACGTTCGCGAAGACATCCTTGCGCAAGTCGGCATGGACACACCGACGTCCTATGAAGACGTTGTTGCTGTTGGTCAGGCCATCAAAGACGCGGGCATCATGGATCACCCGTTTGCGATGAACACGAAGACCGGCTGGAACCTCGGCGAAGAATTCGTGAACATGTACACGGGCACGGGCGCATCGTTCTTTAACCCAGGCACCGCTGAAGTTGCGATTAACAACGAGAATGGCGTTCAGGCGCTCAACACGTTGAAAGCCCTTGTTGATCTGTCGAACCCAGACTTCCTGACGTTTGACTCCAACGCCACTCAGGCGCTTTGGGAAGCTGGTGACCTTGCTATGGCAACCCTCTGGGGTTCGCGCGCAAGCGGCATTCTTGACGATGAAGGCTCGAGCTCTGAGATCACGTCGAACACCGGCTTGGCTTCTGCGCCAACAGTTGGCGGTGGTGACACACCTGCATCCACTCTTTGGTGGGATGGTTTCACAATCGCGAAGAACATCAGCGATGAAGACGCTGAAGCCACCTTTGTTGCGATGGTGAACGGGCTGCGTCCGGAGATCATCACAGCCAACAACGACGAAGCTGTTTGGCTGGCCAGTGGCTTCACACCGGGTCCCGCGGCCGCGGGCATCTTCGCTACGGCTCAGTCCGGTGCACGCCCCTACCCGATGATCCCATTCATGGGTCTTCTGCACACGGCGCTTGGCAACGAACTGTCTGACTTCCTGCAGGGCAACGAGTCCGCAGAACAGGCGCTTGCCGACGTTGAAGCTGCATACACGGCAGCTGCGAAAGAACAGGGCTTCCTTCAGTAAGCCCGCTTAAACGGGTGGGCCCTTATTGCGGGCCCGCCCTACCCCACGTGTCGCCTCATGAGGGTGTAAGATGCCACATAAGACTTTCTTTTGGTTCATATTACCGTCCCTGGTCGCGATGCTTTTGTTTATCGCGTTGCCAATTGTCTCGGTCGCCTTTCAGTCGCTTTACATCGAGCACGAGCAGGTTCTGGTCGAAGTTGAGAACTGCGGACCCTTTGGGTGCGAAACGGAAACGGTTGTCGATAACGAAGCGACAGCCGCACTCCGCGAAGCAGAACCTTTGGGGCGCTTCAACGGACTTGGGACCTATTTCGACCGCGGTCACCTGGCGACGGGTGAGATCGCAACCGCCTGGGCCGAAAGCGCGAGCTTTGGCGAGTTTGTCGGCAAAGTCTTTAACCTCCCATTCTACCGCGCCCTCGCCTTTACGCTTACTTACACGTTTGTTTGCACACCCGTCCTGATCTTGCTTGGATTGGCCGTGGCATTAGGCGTGAACGGGCTGCCAAGGCTTCTTAAGGGCCCGACCATCTTCGTATCACTACTTCCGATGATCATTACGCCTTTGATCGGCTCGCTCATCCTGTTTTGGATGATCGACGCGGAAGGAATCTTTGGGAAGACGTTACAGGCTATCTTTGATGACCCTGAATTATCTTTAAAGGCATCACCCGCCCTGACGTGGGTCACGTTGATCATTTATGGGATTTGGAGTTCGACACCGTTCGCATTCGTCGTGTTCTACGCCGGGCTGCAGACGGTTCCAGAGGACACTCTGGAAGCCGCTATGATAGACGGCGCGACACGGTGGCAGCGCATCAAATACGTGGTCGTTCCGCACCTTATGCCGCTGGTTGTCTTCATTACGCTTATCCAGTTGATGGACAACTTCCGGGTCTTTGAACCGATCATTGGTTTCTCGGCCCAAGCGAACGCGCAATCGCTGAGTTCGATCATTTTCGATGATTTGCGAGGCGATGTCGCTCGGTTCAACTCGGCCGCCGCAACGTCGATGCTGACGATCATTGGTGTGGCCATACTATTGACGCCCGTGCTGATACGCACCTGGCGCGACTTCAACCGGAAGAGGGCTTGAACCATGGCGAGTATGGCAAGCAGACGCTCCCCAGCGCTTAGAACATTTGCAACGGGCTTTGTGATCCTTTGGGTGATTGTAGCCTCGTTCCCCTTCCTCTGGACACTTTGGGGGTCCTTCAAGGTTCAAGGTGACTTCTTCTCGAAGGCTGATTGGACTTACGCACTCACCGGGACACGCACCATTATTGAAACCGGCGGTTACTTCACCGGACAAGGCTATTCCGGAGCGTGGATCGAGCAGGAGTTCTGGCGGGCGACCTTGAACACCTTCATCGTTGTTGTGTTCACCGTCATCATCTCGCTGACCTTCTGGACGCTGGTCGGCTATGCGCTTGCCCTGTTTGTCTTCCGCTATGCGTTCTGGCTCTTGATGATCGCGCTGATCTTCCGTGCCATGCCGCACATTACGCTGGTATCGGGTTACCTTCTTCCGTTCTTTGAGTGGAACTTATGGGGCCATTTGCCGACTGCTATTATCGTATTGGT
>CAYPVG010000254.1:0-7437 GCA_964414085.1 uncultured Boseongicola sp.
GTATTCGCGACCTTCGTACATCCGAAGAACCTGTTCGGTACTCGGGCCCGCAGGCGCGGCGGCAGCAGGCGCAGCGGCCTTGGCAGCAGGCGCAGCGGTGGCAGCAGCTGGAGCACTGGCGGTTGCGTTCTCAACGTCGGCCTTCACGATCCGGCCTTTCGGCCCAGAGCCTTTGATCTGGCTCAGGTCGAGACCCTTGTCCTTGGCAATCCGGCGCGCAAGCGGCGATGCAAAGATACGGTTCCCGTCAGCCGAAACCGGTGCGGCAGGGGCCGGCGCGGGGGCGGCAGCAGCAGCTGGCGCTGCCTCTTCTTTCGCCGGAGCTTCTTCAGCGGCTGCTGGGGCAGGGGCCGCGCTGGCCGTTCCAATGTCGTCGGCACTTTCGCCGTCTTCCAAAAGAACCGCAATCGGCGTGTTAACCGCCACGTTTTCAGAACCTTCAGGAACCAAAATTTTCCCGACCGTTCCTTCATCGACGGCCTCGAATTCCATGGTCGCCTTGTCGGTCTCGATCTCGGCCAGAAGGTCGCCCGACGACACCGTGTCGCCTTCCTTCACAAGCCATTTCGCCAGCGTGCCTTCCTCCATCGTAGGAGAGAGCGCGGGCATGAGAATTTCGGTCGGCATCAGGTGTCCTCCGCAAGTGTGATCCGGTCGAACGGCGCTTTCGGGGCCATTCCGGACTGTCTTTTTCGTAGCGCGGCCTCGACGGCCGCAGAATTCTTTTCAAGCCAGGCATAGACTTCGCCATGCCCCGGTCGACGATTGATCCCCAATGCCTCCATGACCATGCCTTCCGGCAGGAAGCCGTTGATCTCGACCCCGTCAACGGGGGTCGAAATCCGATAGGCTTCTCGGATCATATCGACACCGTGAACCTGCATCTTACTTGTACGTCACCGCTTTGACGGCATCGATGACCTCTTTGGTCGACGTCAGAGCAAGCTTCTCAAGGTTGGCCGCGTATGGCATCGGCACATCCTTACCGGTGCAAGCCACGACAGGAGCATCAAGGTAATCAAACGCTTCGCGCATGATCTCTGCCCCGATGTGGTCGGACATGGACGCAACCGGCCAGCCTTCTTCAACCGTCACACAGCGGTTCGTTTTCTGAACCGAACGCACAACCGTTTCGATATCCAGCGGACGCAGTGTGCGCATGTCGATGACTTCCGCCGAAATGCCTTCCTTGGCCAACTCATCCGCAGCTTCCAGGGCGTAGCTCATGCCGATGCCCCAGGACACGATGGTTACATCGTCACCTTCGCGCCAGATACGGGCTTTGCCGAATGGAATGGTGAAGTCATCCAGTTTTGGCACATCAAACGATTTGCCGTAGAGGATTTCGTTTTCGAGGAACACGACTGGGTTGTCGTTGCGAATGGCTGACTTCAACAAGCCTTTGGCATCCGCTGCCGAGTATGGCTGCACAACATAAAGACCCGGCACGCTTGAATACCAAGCCGCGTAGTCTTGAGAGTGCTGAGCCGCCACACGTGCCGCCGCGCCGTTCGGGCCACGGAATACAATAGGCGAACCCATCTGACCACCGGACATGTACAGCGTCTTGGCGGCAGAGTTGATGATGTGGTCGATGCCTTGCATTGCGAAGTTGAATGTCATGAATTCAACGATTGGGCGTAGACCACCCCAGGACGCACCAACTCCGATGCCGGCAAAACCGTGCTCGGTGATAGGCGTGTCGATGACGCGCTTGGCGCCGAACTCATCGAGAAGTCCCTGGGAGATTTTGTAGGCACCCTGATACTCGGCGACTTCTTCACCCATCAGGAATACGGCGTCGTCGCGGCGCATCTCTTCGGCCATAGCATCGCGCAAGGCTTCGCGAACCGTGGTCGACACCATTTCAGTGCCTTCGGGATAGTCCGGCTCAACCGGGGCCGAAACTTTCGGTGCTGCCGGGGCAGGGGCCGCCGCTTCTTCCACAGGAGCGGCTGTAGGTGCTTCCGCGGCGGCAGGCGCTGCAGATGTTTGAATGTCGTCCGCGCTCTCGCCTTCTTCCACGAGAATGGCAATCGGCGTGTTCACAGCGACCGCTTCGGTGCCTTCTGCGATGAGGATCTTACCAACGATACCCTCGTCTACCGCTTCGAACTCCATCGTCGCCTTGTCAGTTTCAATTTCGGCCATGATGTCGCCGGACGAAACGGTGTCGCCCTCTTTCACGAGCCACTTGGCCAATGTGCCTTCTTCCATTGTCGGGGAAAGCGCGGGCATGAGAATTTCAGTTGCCATGGTCTGTGTCCTCCCCTGACTTAAGCGGATTGCGACGCGTCGGCGTCAACGTAGATGTCTGTCCAAAGCTCGCTCAGCGCTGGCTCCGGGCTCTCTTTCGAGAACTCAGCCGCTTCGTTCACGATTTCTTTGATCTCCTTGTCGATCGCCTTCAGATCGTCCTCGGTGGCGTCGCCTTCCAGAAGCCGCTTGCGCACCTGCTCGATCGCATCACGCTCCTCGCGCATCTTCTGCACTTCCTCCCGAGTCCGGTACTTGGCCGGGTCTGACATGGAGTGGCCACGATAGCGGTAGGTTTTCACTTCAAGGATGTAGGGGCCCTTACCGGCACGGCAGTGTTCAACCGCACGCGCGCCAGCTTCTTTCACGGCGAGAACGTCCATGCCGTCGACCTCTTCACCTTCAATCCCGTAAGCCGCGCCGCGGCCCCAGAGCGAGGGAGATTTGGTCGAGCGCTGTACCGAAGTACCCATCGCGTATCCATTGTTTTCGATCACGAAGACAACAGGAAGGTCCCAAATCTCGGCCATGTTGTAAGTTTCATAGACCTGACCCTGGTTTGCAGCACCGTCACCGAAGTACGTGAAGGTTACCCGGTCATTGCCTTTGTACTTGTCGGAAAGTGCCAGGCCAGCGCCAAGTGGCACGTTCGCACCCACAATCCCGTGGCCGCCGTAGAAGTTGGCTTCCTTCGAGAACATGTGCATCGAGCCGCCCTTACCTTTGGAGAAGCCGCCTTCACGACCTGTCAGCTCGGCCATCACGCCTTTAGGGTCCATACCGCATGCAAGCATATGCCCGTGGTCGCGGTAGGTGGTGATGCGCTTGTCGCCTTCTTCACAGTTGGCCTCAAGGCCGACAACAACAGCTTCCTGCCCGATGTAGAGGTGACAGAACCCCCCAATTAGCCCCATACCATACAGCTGGCCGGCCTTTTCTTCGAACCGGCGAATGAGCAGCATCTCGCGGTAATATTTCAGGAGTTCCTCTTTCGAGGCATTGGATTTGCGCTTTGCCCGCTTTGCGGCCATGGACGTCTCCTCCCTTGGATTGGCAAATAGTTCAGCGTTAAACAATCTTCTACACCATGACGTTTGGGAAATCACGCGCAAATGCGTCGCAGGCCGGAAAAGCCGTTATGCGTGAGGCGCAAGGGTGGAAGGAAGGGTAATAAGGGTACGATTTTGCGTATGCGGCGAAAGTCGGTTTGAGCCCTAAGTGACTATCTTTGACTGATGGACTTTAGACCCAGAAGAACCGCTGCCCCAATCATAAAACCACCACCGGCGCGTTCAATCCAAACCCTTGCCGTTCCCTTGAAACGTGCAGCTACCCAACTCGCACTGATGCCGTAAGCGGAAAGAAAGAGCCCGTCCATCACAATGTATGTCGCTGAAAGGATCAAAAACTGCGGCCAAAACGCTGCATCAGCAGAAATGAACTGTGGAAACAAAGCCGCGAAGAAGACGACCGCTTTTGGATTCGCCGCGGAGGTCAAAAAACCTTGCATCCATAAACTCCGTAATGACACCGTCGCTTGAGTGCCAGACAAGTTTGGGTCATCAGGTTTTGCGCGCCATATCATGCGGATACCTAGCCAAATCAGGTAACAGACACCGGCCCATTTTATGACGCTAAGTGCGGTGCCAGACGCCGCAATTATGGCCGCAAGACCCAAACCTGCTGCAAGCATCTGAAGGGCGTTGGCGGAAAGATCGCCTGCGGCAGTTGATAATGCTCGCTGGAAACCGTGCGCCCCACTGTTGGACAGCATGAGCAGTTGGCTCGGACCCGGCGTACTCATTAGAGCAAGCACGGTTGCGACGTAGATCGTCCAGACATCAATTGCCATGTGATAACCTCCAACAGCCAACGAACGTTACCAAACCCGCTTCAAATATCCAGCAATGTCGATCGAGCGCAACTGCGGCTTCGTCCGCAAAATAGACGTTTCAGTTCAACGCAATCTCATCCGATCGGATCAGCCCAAGAACATCGCGGGCCTGTTCGTCCAGAAGATCAAGATCAAGGAACTCGTCCGACATCCGCATCGTCTTGTTCTCGAGAGAGGCGACTTCCGCCGCAAGCCGCTCCTTCTCGATCCGAAGCGTTGCGGCTTCGGCTTCGATCTGGACGCGCTTGAACAACCCGTAGTCACCCTGAACGCTGGCAAATGTGAAATAAAGGCCAAGCGAGAACATCACCGCGAAATACACGACGACGCCAATAGTGGGACGCTTGGGAAGGTTGTTCACTGGTCTGCCTCTGTCAGCTCTCTTGCGGAGCGTTGGTTCGAACACTGTTACACAACCGTTACCCGCTGTGAATCCCCTTTTTTCATGGGTCGGCACAAATTCGCCGCGCCCTCGACAAAGGACGCGGCGGATACCAAGAAAGCCGTTCAAATCAGGTGATGGAGGCCTGATAAATGCCGTCGATGGTCGCGGCGATGGTCTCGTTGAAGTCGTCGTCACTCTGTTGTGCGGAAAGACCTTCGGTCAACGCCCGGCTGAACGATGCGATCATGCCGTTGTTTTGCGACAAGAGGTTGTTCGCCTCGTCGCGGGCATAACCACCGGACAGAGCAACCACTCGCATTACTTTGGGATGATCGATAAGCGGCTGGTAGAAATTGGCAACCGTAGGAAGCGAGAGTTTCAGCATCACTTCCATGTCTTCGGGCAGGGCATCGAGATGCTTGAGGATCTCATCCTGCAGGATCGCCTCAGCCTCTGCTTTGTCGGAAATGGTGATCGTTACCTCAGGTTCGAGGATTGGCATCAGGCCGTGTCCAAGGATCTGTTTTCCGATCTCGAACTGTTGCGCCACGATTGCGGCAATACCGGCCGGGTTTGCGGCGTTAATGACCGAACGCATCTTGGTGCCAAACACCCCGTGGGCGACAGCGCGGGTCAAAAGCCCATCCAGGTCACCCATCGGTTTCATCAGCTGCACACCGTCAGCCTGGTCCTCAAGGCCCTTATCGCACTTCAGAAACGGAACAACTTGCTTCTCGGCCCAAAGGTATTCGGCTGCGGGGACACCATCGAACTCACGGTCCATGGTCATTTCAAACAGGATGGCCCCAATGACCTTTTTGCCGGTAAACGCAGGGGCCGCCACGATCCGTGCCCGCATCCCGTGGATCAGATCGAACATTTCGGCGTCGGAAGAATATGCATCTTCGTCAACTCCGTAGAGCCTTAGCGCTTTCGGAGATGAGCCGCCGGACTGGTCCAAAGCCGCAATAAAGCCCAGTCCGCTGCGCATTTGTTCTGCTTGTAGTTCGTTCGCCATGTCGTCCTCGTCTGACTGTGAGCTCTTCGCTCTTGTATTAGTTGTCTTGGTTCAGGGCTGCCACTCCAGGCAGCGTCTTGCCTTCCATCCACTCAAGAAACGCACCCCCGGCAGATGAAATGTAGGTAAAATCGTCTGCCACACCCGCCTTGTTCAAGGCAGCGACAGTGTCTCCACCACCTGCGACCGATGTCAACTTGCCGTCTTTGGTTAGGGTGGCGGCCTGTTGGGCGGCAGCATTGGTGGCTGCATCGAATGGTGCGATCTCAAACGCGCCAAGCGGTCCGTTCCAGATTAAGGTCTTTGCAGCTTCAAACGCGGCAGCGACACGCTTCACTGACTCAGGGCCCGCATCAAGGATCATCCGATCTGACGGGCAGGCGTCGGCTGCAACCGTTACGTTGTCTGCACCCTCTGCAAACTCAGTCGCACAAACGACATCGACCGGCAGAATGATCTCGCAAGCCGCTTCTTCCGCGCGTGCCATGATTTCGCGGGCCGTATCTGTCATCTCATGTTCAGCAAGCGATTTGCCAACATCGACACCCTGAGCCGCAAGGAACGTGTTCGCCATGCCGCCACCAATGACCAGCATGTCGACTTTGCGTACAAGATTGCCCAGAAGCTCGAGCTTGGTGGACACCTTCGCGCCGCCAACGACTGCAACGACGGGGCGCACAGGTGCGCTCAAGGCGGCTTCCAGTGCTTTCAGTTCCGCTTCCATCAAACGCCCCGCACAAGCAGGCAAGTGATGGGCGACACCTTCTGTGGATGCGTGCGCGCGGTGTGCTGCTGAAAAGGCGTCGTTACAATAGACGTCGCCCAGCGATGCCAGGAACGCAGCCATTTTCGGGTCATTGGCCTCTTCCATCGGTGTGAAACGCGTGTTCTCGACCAGAACCACAGCTCCAGCTTCAAGTGCATCCAGCGATGCACGATCCGGGCGCTCTACAAACGTGACCTCGCGACCAAGCGCGTTAGTCAGGGCAGGGACCACAAGTCGTAGCGACATATCCGGGTTTGGCTGACCTTTGGGGCGACCGAAGTGTGCGAGCATCACCGGCGTTCCGCCGCTGGCCAGAATGTCGGTGATTGTCGGTACAATACGCTCAATCCGCGTCGTGTCCGTCACCGTCTCCCCATCCATCGGTACATTCAGATCCACACGGGTCAGCACCAGCTTTCCGTCCAGATCCATGTCATCGAGGGTTTTCCAGGCCATGACGTCACTCCTATGGGTGTCTTGTTCACTCCCTACCGCAAGCTGAGCGGGCGTCAACAGGCGGATCGCCGCCTTTCGCCCTTTTCCTTAGCTGTCTCGCGCACTAGGGTCTCGCCAAATCGAAATTACAGGAGCGCCAGATGGCCGACTACAAAGACCCCGAAAACACGATCCTGATCGAGCTGAAAGATGGCACAGTCGCCATTGAGCTTTTGCCCGACATCGCGCCTGCACATTGTGATCGCATGAAAGAGCTCGCGCGTGCGGGTGAATATGACAATGTCGTCTTCCACCGCGTGATCGATGGTTTCATGGCTCAGACAGGCGACGTCGAGCACGGCGATTTCGTCGACGGCTTTAACCTGCGTCGCGCAGGTACCGGCGGCTCCGACAAGCCGGACCTTCCAGCCGAATTCTCCAAGATCCCACACGACCGTGGCACGCTCGGCGCGGCGCGCAGCCAGAACCCGAACTCGGCCAACAGCCAGTTCTTCATCAACTTCTCCGACAACCACTTCCTGAACGGCCAATACACCGTCTACGGCCGTGTCATCGCGGGGATGGAGCATGTCGACGCGATCCAGCGTGGCGAACCGCCGATGAACCCGGATCGTATGCACTCAGTGAAAGTGGCGTCAGATGCGTAAGCTTGCCTTTGCTCT
>CAYPVG010000255.1:0-2990 GCA_964414085.1 uncultured Boseongicola sp.
GGCCGAAGACGCGGTACGCATGGTCGAAACTGGGCTCTCATGGGTCCGGATCGGTGAATTCGCATGGTCCCGTCTCGAACCAAAACCCGGTCAGCTTGAATTCGACTGGCTCGACCGCGCGATCGACGTTTTAGGCTCCGCTGGTTTGAAGGTCATACTCGGCACACCATCAGCTACCCCGCCCCGCTGGATGGTCGACAAACACCCCGACATGCTGGGCGTTGACGCCGAAGGCCGCACCCGCAAGTTCGGCTCGCGCCGCCACTATTGCTTCTCTCATGAAGGATACCGCGAGGAATGCCGACGCTTCGCCCGCCTCCTCGGCGAACGCTACGGCAAAAATCCCCACGTCCAAGCTTGGCAAATCGACAACGAATACGCCTGCCACGACACGACGCTCAGCTACTCCGCCGCCGCGCTGAAAGGCTTCCAGAACTGGCTCGCTCAAAAGTACCAAAGCCCCGATGCCCTGAACCGTGCTTGGGGCAACGTCTTTTGGTCGATGGAATACGATAGCTTCGACAGCATCGAGCTGCCAAACCTCACAACGACCGAACCAAACCCGGCCCATGTCCTTGATTTCAAACGTTACTCCTCCGATCAGGTGGTCGCGTTCAACAAGGTCCAGACAGACGCGCTCCGCCCGCTCACAGATAAGCCGCTGATCCACAACTACATGGGCCGCGAGCTGACGTTCGACCATTTCAAGCTCGGTGCGGACCTCGATATAGCCTCTTGGGACAGCTATCCTATCGGCTTTCTGTCTGATCGTCTCGAAGCGGACGAGGCCGATAAGGCCGCCTACCTCCGCCAAGGCGACCCAGACAACCAAGCACTGCACCACGATCTGTATCGTGCGGTCGGTCGCGGTCGCTGGTGGATTATGGAACAGCAACCGGGTCCGGTGAACTGGGCGCCATGGAACCCCGCGCCGCTCCCCGGTATGGCACGCCTTTGGGCGTGGGAAGCCATTGCCCACGGTGCCGAGGCGGTCTGCTATTTCCGTTGGCGTCAGGCTCCCTTCGCGCAAGAACAGCATCACGCAGGCCTGCTTCGCCCCGACAACGAACCCGCACCAGCGCTTGGAGAAGCCGCAGACGTTGCACGCGAAATCGCAGAATTCGGCCCCGTAGAACCTGCAACAGGCCAGGTCGCGTTTCTCTTCGATTACGAGGCCGATTGGGTCTTCGGAACGCAGCCGCAAGGTGCCGACTTCAGCTACTTCCGCCTTGTCCTCGACACCTATCGCGCGCTCCGTCGCGCAGGTCTGTCCATCGACATCCTGCCCACCGATGCCAACCTCGATGGCTACAAACTCGTCATGGCCCCAGGTATCGCCATCATGGAGGATGCACTGAAAACCCGTCTGGCCAACCACGACGGCCATGTCATTACAGGACCACGCTCCGCCGCCAAAACCAAAGACGGGGCCATTCCAGTGCCGCTCCCGCCAGACCTGCCCGGGCTTGATACTCGCGTGAGCTTTGTCGAAAGCCTACCGCCTGGTATCGAAAACCTGTTCGAGGGTCCGGGAAGCTTTGTTCACTGGGCCGAGCGCCTCGAAGGTGATGCGACTGCAATCATTCGCACCAAAGACGACCATCCAGCCGTCGTGAAATCAGGCAATCTATACTACCTCGCCGGTTGGCCCGACCGTAAAGGCTACGACCGCATCATCGATCAGATTGCAACGTCAGCAGGCCTGATTATCGAACGGATGCCGCCTGGCCTCCGCGTCCGCGACACCGCGACCCACCGCTTTGCATTCAACTACGCCGCCCAGCCAACGATCTGGCGTGGGGCGGCCATTCCTCCGGGCGGCGTACACTGGATCGAAAAGTAGTTTAACATTAAACTAATCCGCTCTGACGGGCTTCTCTATCGTGAAATGCCAGTCCTCACCCGCAGGTCGCGCAGCTATGTCATCGGGAATGACATCCGGGCCAGACAAGAAAACATTGCCGCCAAAATGGCGCAGCATTCGTGACAGCCGACGCAAGCGATCTCCGGTAATTTCGTCATAAAGTCGCGTGAATTCAGGCTGTTGACGCAAGAAGGCGACACGCTCTCTATGCCAACTGACTGATCTCTCGTGCGCCGCCTGAACACCGGGGAGAGCCAGCAATCCCGCGCGCTCATCCGCAACGGGGGCATCGTACCGACGGATAGAGCGATCCACCTCTGCATTGTGATTCATACGGAACCAATACGCGACCCCCTGTCCCCGGTCGACGTGATTAACCCGGCCGCGATCGCGCTTCACAAGGTAACTCTCCGCACTCCTAACCGCGTAATGGTTCAGCGTAACGAGATCATATCCCCAGGTCTCAGACGACATTCGCCACCCATTGCGCCATTCCCGTGGAGGCATGGGTCGGCCATCTCCACCTATCCATCGGATGCGGTCGTGATCTACCAAGCCTTTCGGACGGTGCACTCCCAAGCGCCGGAACAGCCCGTCATTTTTGAACACTGTCTTGAAGCCCCAGGCTTGGTGCGGCCGCGCGCAATACTCCGGCGCGCAATGCTCGAATTGATGTACCACCGGAATGTCTTGAAAGGGTTCCAAGTCGCCATTGCCGAACAATCGCCAAGGCATGGAAATCACATTCGCATCGTCCGAGGCGTCAAACAGATCCGTTAGACGGCCCTCGCCGACGTGGATGTTTATGTACTCATCCACATCCATGGTGACGCACCACGCAGCACCCTGCACGGCTGCTTCACTTTCCGCCGCGCGAAAGGCCGCGTACTGCGGGACATGCCCGGTCGTGCGGTAGGGGTTATCTCGTCGTTCCAAAACGCCTTCGGCCGCCAAAGCATCCAGCAGTTCGTCCGTCCCGTCATCACAGTCGTTGGTGTAGACAAGAATGTCCGAAAAGCCGACCGCGATGTGATGGGCGATCCACTCGATCAGGTAAGGCCCCTCGTCCTTCATCATCGAGACCGCCAGCACCTTGCCGTGCCGGCTTTCCCGATGCGCAAGATCG
>CAYPVG010000256.1:0-3263 GCA_964414085.1 uncultured Boseongicola sp.
GGTTGGCATCGTCGGTGCCGGGCAAATGGGGAATGGCATCGCCCATGTGTTTGCGCTTGCAGGTTATGATGTTGTGATGAACGACGTCAGCCGCGATGCGCTGGACCGTGCCATGGCCTTGATTGAAAGCAATCTCGACCGCCAAGTCAGCCGGGAAAAGATCGCGGCGAGCGCCAAAGCCGAAGCGATGAAGCGCATTCAGACCACGTTGACGCTCAGCGATCTTGGTCAGACCGACCTTGTGATCGAAGCCGCGACCGAGCGCGAGAACATCAAAACTGCGATCTTTGAAGACCTCGTTCCACATCTGAAGCCGAACACGATCCTGACATCGAACACCTCTTCGATTTCCATCACGCGGCTCGCCAGCCGAACCGATCGTCCGGAAAAGTTCATGGGGTTCCACTTCATGAACCCTGTGCCGGTGATGCAGCTTGTCGAGTTGATCCGGGGCATCGCAACAGATGAGCCAACGTTTGAGACCTGCCTCGGCGTGGTCGAAAAGATCGGCAAGACCGCATCAACCTCTGAAGACTTCCCGGCCTTTATCGTGAACCGCATCTTAATGCCGATGATCAACGAGGCCGTTTACACGCTCTATGAAGGCGTCGGCAACGTGTCGTCTATCGACAGCGCCATGAAGCTCGGCACGAACCACCCAATGGGCCCGTTGGAGCTTGCCGATTTCATCGGGCTAGACACCTGTCTGGCGATTATGAACGTGCTCCACGATGGGTTGGCAGACACGAAATGTCGCCCCTGCCCGCTTCTGACAAAGTACGTCGAAGCCGGATGGCTGGGCCGCAAAACCAAACGTGGGTTCTACGATTATCGCGGGGAAACACCGGTCCCAACGCGGTAATTTCAGGCTTTAGAGATCTCTGAATTGCATGACGTGATCGTTTGGCGGCAGGCAACCACTAGTTTCTTCGCGGTACGCTTTTGGAGAAATGCCCTTTACCCCGCAGCGAATTGTCCGTCAGCAGGTGCGCTCTTTTGTGCTTTGCGAACCTGCAAAAACAAGAGCGCTGCCATGACAAATCCAAGTGTGGAAAACGTGGACATTGCGATTGATCCTGCCGCAAGCCCATAGGCGAGCCACAGCCCGTTACCGGTGGCTTGGCATGCGTTTCGCGCAGCTGATTGGTTTGCCGCGCAGTCGGGGTTTTTCAAGTTCGCCCTTAATTGCGGAACGGAGCTCATAAGATTGGTGAACCCTGCGGCGAAGCCGAGCGCCTCAATAAAAATGATTCCACAGAACATCTCTTCGCCTTTCCTGCTTGAGTTAATGCAGGGGCAATTAGCTCGGCCAGTGTTTCAGAGATATGTCGGTTCACAAGGTTTAGAGTTTCAAATGTATCATCTAAGAACTGGCCGGATGTAGAGGCCGCAAAGGTGGGTATCCCATCATTTGAAGCAATTCAGCGCCAGCGATACTTACGATTTTTGACCTTCGCGCCTCAGCTGATCCAACTGCGCTTGCCGTAGTTTCGACAGGCGTACTTTCTTAAATCTCGTTCTGATCAAGAAGACCGGTCCCGCAACAAGCGCGACAATGGAAAACGCCGCGACGCCGGCAAGCAGGTAATAAAGTGGTGTCCAGATCCACAGAATTGTCGTCAACATCGACCAAATGATCGAAAGAAGCACGACGGCATTTTGCGTCGAGTCAACCGGCACAGCGAAATAGTTGGTGCCGATCTTTGGCATGTTTTGATCATTGAACATCGCGATACGATCCAAGTGGGCGATCAGATAAATTTGGGAAGCATATGCGGAAGCGCAAGTGGCCCATTGTTCACGTTAAGTCGAACCCGATACTCCGCACATACGCCCCAAATCCCGCGCGCTCGGGCTCGCTGTACTGTCGCACCTTATCCTCAGACCACGTGTAGCTATCACTGACGCCAAATCTGTCGGGGAACCTCTGCGCTGCATAAGGCTGCGCTTTGGCCCGCTCCGCATCGTAACCGGCGACCGCTTCCCGCAAGCCGTCCTCTTGATACCGGTCCACGTGACAAGTCACGCCCAATGGCAACCGCTTCGATACCTCTGGCGTCTCAGCGGGAAACCCAAATGCAAGCCCAGAAAACGGGAAGACGTGATCGGGCAATCCCAGCAACTCCGAAACCGCATCCGCCTCGTTTCGCACCGCGCTGATCGGGCAACACCCAAGCCCCATGGCCTCTGCAGCTGTCACAAAGGCCCCGAGCGCAATCGCGGCGTCGCCCGCGGCATTAAAGAACGCGTCCAGGTGATCGTTGACGAACGGCACATCGTGCCAGTCATGCAGCAACCTTTGGCGGCGATTGTTCCCACAGAAAACAGCGATCATTGGCGCGTCCGCCACCCAAGACTGACCCGAGACGAGATCTGCAAGCCGCTTCCGCACTTCCGGAGACTTCAGCACCACGATATCGCGCTGCTGCAAATCGCTTTTGGTCGGGGCGGACAGTGCAAGTGCCGAGATTACCTCGATCCACTCGGACGGAACAGGTTTGTCGGAAAACGCACGACACGAACCGCGCGTGGCCATCGACTGCAAAAGCGCGGTCTGGGGGCCTTCCGGCAGTTGCTGCGCATCGGTGAACCGCGACGCCAACGCATCCTGCAAGACTGATGATCTGTTTCCTGACATTTGGGCCTGTCTTTCCCCCGCGTTTGTAAAAATTTCCTAACAGAAACCTAAAGAATAATTCGCATTCATTAAGTGAAACTATCGTTTATCCTTACAGGAGCAGTCTCATTCTTTGAAAGATACCACCCGTCATGACGCAAGGGACCCTCAAAGTCACGATTGAGCGCAGCGAAAACACGTCGGGCGTTCCAACGGTTTTTGATGTCCCGGCGCATGAGAACCAGACGGTTCTGGACGTCGTGTCCTGGGTGCAGCAAAACGTTGACCCGACGCTCAGCTACCGGTTCGCCTGCCGCGTCGGCATGTGCGGAAGCTGCGCGATGATGGTCAACGGCGTGCCACGCTGGACCTGCCGCACCCACATTTCAAAAGTCCTCGACGGGAACGAAGTCACCATCGGCCCCTTGCGCAACCTGCCCGTCATCAAAGACCTCGCCGTCGACATGGACCCGTTCTTCGAAAAGTGGGTCGACGCAGAAGGCGTCCACCACGGAACCCTAACTCGCGACGATCCTATCGCGGAGATCGACGAGACAGCCCCCGCCCGTGTCGAAGCAAACGCAGGCATCGAATGCATCAACTGCTCTGTCTGCTATGCCGCGTGCGATACGGTCACCGCGAACGA
>CAYPVG010000257.1:0-6756 GCA_964414085.1 uncultured Boseongicola sp.
AGAATAGGAGAGATAGACATGTTTCTTTTCCTTGGTTTCAGTTGATGAACAAGGGATAGGAAACTTGAACACACGCAGTATTGACCGCTTAAGCCAGCGTTTTGACCGACCCCGCCAAAAGACACTCAGCGGGCGTTTGGATCCTTTCGATAGTGGGCCGGCGTCTGCCCTGTCCAGCGTTTGAACGCACGGGTGAAGGCGCTCTGCTCCGAAAAGCCGGTGAGAAACGCGATTTCAGAAATGCTGTATAGTTCTTCTTTGAGCATCCCTTCCGCAAGCTCGCGCCGAGTGTCTTCGGTGAGCGTCTGGAACGTCAGCCCATGCTCTGCCAGTCGTCGGTGAAACGAACGAGCGCTTAAACCAAGTCCGCGCGCCACGTCAGCCATCTTGGGCAGACCGCCACTCAGGGCACGCGCAATCGCGTCTTTTGTGGCGACCTCAATCGGCGGAGCTTTGTTGATTTCGGAGAGTTCCTGATCCAGATGCGAGATCAGAAATCGGGTAATGCCCTCATCGCCAAGAGCATTGGGAATAGTCAGTGACTCGCGCGATAACAACATCGCATCCTGTTCGGCGCCGAAATGAACTGGACAACGGAAGAAGTCCGTGTGGTGAGCCGTTGTCTTTGGTTCTCGGTGTTTGAAGAAGACTTCGACCGGCGCGAAATCCGGCGTTGTGACCTGACGGCTAAGCGATACGCCACTGGCCAGATCCGCCTCGATCGAAACGCGCATGCCAAGCCGACGTTCCCCCTTCCGGTGCTCAATAAAGAGGATATCGTCCCCCACTTCTTCCAGTTGGTACTGAGCGATGCTCGTCCAAAGTCGCGCATAGCGCTCGACCCGCGAAAATGACCCGAAAAGGTTGGGCGCCGCCTTCCACGCCAACCCCAATGCCCCGTACTCGTCCGGGCGCATCGCGTCACCGACAATTAGGGAGAGCGGCGTGATATCCATCTGCGTCGCCATGCGCTCGATCATGTCGTAGTAGACGTTCTCGGCTAGCATGTGTTTGGGGTCCCACACACCATGTGGATCAAGACCCACGGACCATAGGATGTCTTCGGCATCAACAGCGTCGCCCGCCACGCCAACGACTTTGCGCGCAAAGAGTGATGTAACCTCGCTCATGCAAAAGAGACTAGAATAATTAGCTCCCATGCCAAGTGAGAGTACATCCAACCCCATTGCTTCTAGGAAGGCCTGAGCCACAAGGTGACCGCCTTGTTCGCGTAACAGTCATTCGAGTTCGCCAGGTGCTATGCAAATTTGCGCATTCTAGCAGATGACCGCTGTGGGCCATTTCCTACCAAGGCCGCGTTCGCCGTACGTTGCTCGCGCAGGAATCGGTGCATGCCAACGTCCGCGCAAACCGGACCTTTTGCGAAGCCTTCCTAAACTGTCGAGTTTTAAGCCGAAGCCGACATTCGCCATATGTATGAGAAAAGAGGAGCGCCGGACCGTCCATGTCAAAAAACTCTGTCACCTTCATGTGCGCAAGATGCCCAGCGCCCTACAGCCTAATCGTCAAGTGTTTGACGACGTGAGATGCCCCTAAAGATGCGTGACCACAAACCTTAACGCTTGGGCGAGATAGGCGCTCCTATTCAGCTTTTTCTTTGGATTTCTTGCGGCGAAGACCCGGTATCGCGCCTGCAAGCGCTGCCTGGTAACGTCATCGATCAAGTCGCGCTCGTAATGCTTGAAGTATTTTAGATCATCACTGTTTGGGAGCCACATAGTCTTTCCTTTCAGGTTTTCGTTGTGCTTGTTTCCCAACTTGGCGATGCTGCGTTCCGACGGCGTGAAAGCAGGCGTTCCGAATTCGTAAAATCGAACGCGCAGGCAAATTAATCACCAACCGCGGTGCAATACATTGAAGTTGAAGCAAAAATATTCCGTATTCCTGCTGGGCACGCCCTCGGTCATCGATGCAAATGGGAAACCAGTGCAATTCGCGACCCAAAAAAGTCTGGCACTTCTGGCAATGATTGCATGCTCTCCGAAGGGAGGCTTGCGACGCCAGGAGGCCGCCGCCGTCCTTTGGAGCAGAAGCCCAGATAAGCAGGCACGCACAAATCTGCGGCAGGCAATTTCATCAATTCGAGCCGCATTTGATGACAAAATCCTATTGTCAAACGGCGGACAGCTTTTCCTGGATCGAGACTATGTCGAACTGGACACGGACACTCTTGTGGCGGGTGTCGTGTCCCCAGATACGCCAATCGAACGTTTTGGGGGCTCCTTTCTTGAGGGAGTTTCGGTAACTGAACCACCCTTCGAGGAGTGGCTAGCGACAAAGCGAGCTGGCTTCGCACGAACAGTAAGGGACATTTTGTTCGACGCGGGCACGGCCGCGTTGAAGAGCGGCGACACAAGACGGGCCTTAACGGCTGCTGACCGAATACTTACGCTCGATGCCTACGAAGAGGCAGGTATGGCGCTTTGTCTAAAGGCGCATGCAGCTATTGGCGAACGTAGTCGCGTGCAAATTAGGTTCGACGAGTTTGAGCGATTGCTAAAAACCGATTTGAACATCGATATGAGTCCTGACCTTGTTTCCTTGAAATCAAAGCTACTGAAGGCGGACGACTCATCAACTATGCGGGCGCCAGCGATGAGCGCGCCTAGGTTATACGTCATACCTTTTGACAATCTCGACGATGATCTGAATCATCAATATTTTGCTGAGGGTCTGACGGAAGACCTGATCGCTCAATTGTCAAAGTTCCCCACGCGCGTGGTGGTTACACGTAATTCTAACTTGGCCTCGCCGCCAGCAGACGGCGCTGAGTTCCAAGCGACGAAGATCGATGCCGATTACCTGTTGAGGGGAAGCGTGCGCTGGTCGGATCAAAGGCTTAGGCTTGCTGTTGAGCTGACCGAATTACCAAGCGGGTCAGTTCTTTGGGCAGAAAAACTGGACCGGCAATCGCAAGATTCATTCGAGTTGCAGGACGATCTCTCACGCTACTTGGCTGGCGCCATTCCATATCGGATCGAAGAAGAAGTCGCCAAAAGGGCCGAAAATACTCCTTCTGACAAGTTGCAAGCCTACCAGTTGATGATCCTTGGCAAACGACTGCGAGACACAGTAGATCTTGAGGGCAACCTGAAGGCTCGTAGCTACTTGGAGCGAGCGGTTAAGATGGACCAGAGTCTTGCCCGGTCACACATGTATCTATCGGACAGCTATGTGGTCCAGCACTGGTTTGGGCTTCTGGACGAAGGCGGCAAGGAAAAGGCGCTCTATCACGCCCGCCGCGCTGTGGCACTCGATCCGCTGGATGTTCATATCCAAGATCACTTGGGTTTCGCTCTTCATACCATGGGACATTGGGATGCTGCTGAGGCGCAGATCAGAAACGCGCTATCTATGGCGGATAACGAGATCGAGTCATTGGCCTGGTGCGGATACCTTCTGCTCATGTTGGGCAAACAAGAAGAGGCAGCGGAAGTCATCGAAGGTGTGGCGACGCGAAGAACAACTCTACCACCGACTTTCGAATGGATTCTTGGCCAACTCCGCTCGTTTCAAGGCCGAGATGCGGAGGTTGTCCAAATCTTAAATGGCGCTTCTCTTCTTAACTCGACAGGACTAGCCTTCCGCGCAGGTTCTCAAGCGCGTTTGGGCCTTCACGAAGAGGCCCATTTCACCCTTGAAGAGTTCAAGCAAGCGATCACGAAAGACCGGCGCCTAACGCGAATAAACGCGAAGTGCGAGACCGTTGAAGCCGCACTGGGGGGGCTGCGCGCTTTGTGGCGTCGCACTGAGGACTGGGAACACATTGCTGACGGATTGCGTCTCGCTGGATTGCCGGATTAAAGCTCCAGGTTTCCGATCATACGGCCCATACCGGCATCAATGCCCATGGCGACGAATAGCTATTCTGTCCATTCTCGTCAGACCTATGCCGTTAACCCCAGTCGCGATCTGCCAACACTTGAAGATCGCTGGAGTGCGAGACCGCCAAACGCTGAGCCAAACCTCGACTCATTTGGATCTGGTCTTTCTGGCAATACTTTCGGCTTCGGTGTCGGAAATCAGCCTCGGCCCAAGAACCGCACCTAATGCCGGTAACTCAACTAGGCTCGGCGAGGTTACGAGGAGGTCCTTCTGTTCTGCCTCCCTCCCAGGGTTGATCTGAACGACACGCACCTCTCCCTTGAGGACCCAGACCTGAGTATTCGCTTCCTCTGCCAATACAACCCAGGTGGCGTGGGTCCCTTGGACAGCGGCCGTGTTTGTCGCGATCGCCATTACTGGGCGGTCAGAAGGAACGTCGACTTCTAAGACGCCCTCAAACAAATCGATGATTCCGGCAAATTCTGTGTGGGGGTCAGAGGAAAATGAGCGAATGCGCAAATCCGTCGACTCTCCCATCCGAACGTGAATGCCACTCACAAAGCGAACCACAGCGTGTGCGCGTGATCTGGTCTCAATGACATCTTCGACCGCAAGCGAATGGTTCTCACCAATAACCTTGAGGCCGGAGAAGGTGGGACCGGCGAGCACGCTGCCGCCCAATTCAGATATCTCCCCGATGTTTTGCCGGCTCGTTTCAGCGACGACCGGCGCCACCGTCATCATCAGGACTGACGCAGTCTTCCAAGCTGATAGTTGGAAAAACACTCTGTTCAACTTTGTCCTCCAAGGTTGAATTGGGCACATGCTCTCAGAGGTCATCTTGGTCTATTAGACCAACGAACTCGTTAGGAAGGTAGACGTACTGACCGCTTTCCAAATCGTTGAGAAAAGCTTTGAGCATCGCGGCAAAGCTCACATGTTTAACATCGCGAACAGGGTCTTCATGCCACCACTCGATCACCTCACTGTCTTCGGATGGCGTCGACGCAGCTTCGACATAGAAGTAGTCGCCACCACCCGACACGAGGACTGGGATCATGGCTTCGGCGAGCTCAATGCCGTACGCAGTCGGGTTATGTCGGATCGTGGATACCTCGTCCAAAGGTAGCCAACGCCAACCTCCAAATATTCCCTGGGACGTGTTCTTCTCACCATTGTGGATCGCATAGGCCGCCCGAACCGTCCGGGGCAGCATCAGCCCTGTCCGATTCTCGAAGGCCGCAAGTTCAGGCTCTGCTGCCGGGGGATTGAACTCATCAACAAGTTCCGGAGCGTTGCTCTGCAACCATACTAGAATGGATTCAAATGACGTTTTCACGGACAAGTCGGGGTCATCTTCTGCGGCCGCCGTTGTTGCTTTTAGCATAGTTGAGACGAAGAGTATTCGTAGCCACCAAAGGTTCATTGGGTCTACCTTCTGTCGCTTATCAGTCCAGATACAGCTCGATGAACTTCTTTCGCACTCATATCGGCAATCTGATTTAATTAACAGTGGATTGGCCAAGCTGCCCAGTTGCTATGGCAATTTCGAACGCTCAGCACTCGGAAGGGGTGTTCATTCGAGCCGTCGAACGCCGTTGGCCATGCGGTTATGAGCGACATCTTTTCAAAAAAACACGGAACGAGCCGGCAATATCATCGGCCGGCGGTTGAAAAAGGTCAGCAGAGCCCACGCGCAGTTTCGGGCCAAGCGTCACTATGCAGACGATGATCGCTTTGCCCACTGGGTAGACTTTGGTACCCTAGAAGTTGGCGGAATTCGTCAGATGGCCGCTTCGAGCACAACTCGAGAAATCGGATTTCCCGCAACATTCGCACGCGATATCGTTACAGACCTTAGGCATCATACTGAGGTTGGCAAACCGTCGGACGATGCAGTCGTAGGACATTCGGTTTAAACTGATCTCAATAGGTAACTAACCGGGGTTTCAGATTGCTTCAAATAACTGGTGCTTTTCTGACAAACCGCCCATGAAGCGTCGCGAGGAACAGGCATGACGGTTAAAACCCCACCGCATTTCCTTCGACGACTGCCTCCATTGCAACGTAGGTTGATGTGGAGTGGACATTTGGCAAGGACGAAAGCGACTCCGCCATGATACGGCGATAGTCTTCGATTGTGCGAGAACGCACTTTGAGTAGATAATCGAAACCTCCGGCGATCATGTGACATTCTTCGACCTCGGGAATTTTTCGAACCGCTTCGTTAAATGCCTGCAGTGCTCTCTCTCGAGTGTCGGATAGGCGCACCTCCACGAAAGTGACGTGGCTCAAACCGAGCTTTAGCGGCGATAGCACGGCTCGATAGCCGGTGATCAAACCGATTTCTTCCAGTTGTCTTATTCTTGCTGCGACAGGTGTTTTCGACAGGTTTACCCTACGCGCAAGCTCCGCGATGGGAATTCTTGCATGTGCAGTCAGTTCGTCGAGAATCTTCCTGTCTATAGGATCAAGCCTAATCATAAACGACCTCAAAAAATACGAATATTGGTCTGTTCACCTCCTAATTTACATTAATGCAGTCACACAGACCATAGAAAACGTATTATTCTAGTTAGCTAAGTGAATGACAATTAACCTGCAGAAAGTACGCAAAATGGTTTCAAATTTCACCACCGATGCCAAGTTTTGCGATGAAGAGGAGCTGTTGTCTAAGCTTGTAGAAACAGCTGCACTCAGCGATGTCAGTCGGTCGATGATATCCGACAATGCAGCAGAGCTTGTGCGCAAGATACGAGCCGAAAAGAAACCAAGTCTTATGGAACTATTCCTCGCAGAGTACGGCCTTTCAACGAACGAAGGTGTCGCGCTTATGTGCTTGGCCGAGGCGATGTTGCGCGTGCCTGATGCCGAAACTCTCGACGCATTGATTGAAGACAAGATCGTGCC
>CAYPVG010000258.1:0-3319 GCA_964414085.1 uncultured Boseongicola sp.
GATCTATCTGATCGACCGCTACGAGGAAGGCGCCAGCATCTTCGACATCGATTTTCGCTTCATCGAGGGGGCGGAACGGCGCCCCTTCGGCTGTGGGCTGATGGAGATCGATCACCTGACCCACAATGTCTATACCGGACGCATGGCCCACTGGGCCCGCTTCTACGAAAAACTGTTCAACTTCCAGGAAATCCGCTTCTTCGACATCAAGGGTGAATATACCGGCCTCACCTCCAAGGCACTGACCGCGCCCGACGGCAAGATCCGCATTCCGCTCAACGAGGAAGGCGAAGGCGGCAAGGGCCAGATCGAGGAGTTCCTGCGCCAGTTCAACGGTGAGGGCATCCAGCATATCGCGCTGATCTGCGACGACCTCATCGCCGCATGGGACCGCCTGAAGAAGCTCGGCGTGCCGTTCATGACCGCGCCGCCCGAAACCTATTACGAGATGCTCGACGAGCGCCTGCCGAACCACGGCGAGAACGACAAGGAACTGCGGATGCGCGGTATCCTGCTCGACGGCACGACCGAAGGCGGCTCGCCGCGGCTGTTGCTGCAGATCTTCGCCGAAGCGCAGGTCGGCCCGGTCTTCTTCGAGTTCATCCAGCGCAAGGGCGATGACGGTTTCGGCGAAGGAAACTTCAAGGCGCTGTTCGAAAGCATGGAGCGCGACCAGATCCGTCGCGGCGTGCTCGAAGTAGCCGAGGAACCGGCCGAATGAGCCCGCCAAACTCAACGGCGGTCAAGCCATCGGGCATCCATCACGCCGCCTATCGCTGCAAGGACGCGAAGGAAACGGTCGATTGGTACGGCAAGGTCCTGGGCATGGAATACACCACCGCCTTTGCCGAAGACCACGTGCCTTCGACCGGCACCTACGATCCCTACATGCACGTGTTTCTTGACGCGGGTAACGGCAACGTCCTCGCCTTCTTCGAGCTGCCCAACCAGCCTGACATGGGCCGCGATGAAAACACCCCTGCCTGGGTCCAGCACCTCGCGTTTCGCGTGAACAACGAGGACGAGCTGCTCGCGGCCAAGGATCATGTCGAAAGCCTCGGGATCGAGGTGCTCGGCCCCACACACCACGGTATCTTCAAGTCGATCTATTTCTTCGACCCCAACGGCCACCGGGTCGAACTTGCCGCCGATATCGGCACCGACGAGCAATATGCCGAGCTGAAGCGCGTCGCGCCGCTGATGCTCGACGAATGGAGCCAGACCAAGAAGGCTCCGCAGCACGCTGCCTGGCTGCACGAGATCGCGCGCCAGGAGCATGGAGTCGAGTCATGAAACTCGCCACGCTGAAAGACGGAACCCGCGACGGCAAACTCGTTGTCGTCTCAAAAGACCTCACCCGCTATTGCGCGGCAGACAATATCGCGCCGACACTGCAGGCCGCGCTCGACGACTGGGACGAAATCGCGCCGAAACTTGAAGTGCTGGCAATGGATGTCGAGCATGAAGCGGTACCGTGCGAGCGTTTCCACGAACGTAAAGCACATTCGCCGCTGCCGCGCGCTTACCAATGGGCAGACGGATCGGCCTACATCAATCACGTCGAGCTGGTCCGCAAAGCCCGCGACGCCGAAGTGCCAGAGAGCTTCTATCACGACCCACTGATGTATCAGGGTGGCAGCGACGCGTTCCTTGCCCCGCGTGATGACATTCCGCTGGGCGACACAGCCTGGGGCTGCGACATGGAAGGCGAAGTGGCCGTGATCACTGACGATGTGCCGATGGGCGTTTCCGTGGAGGATGCGGCCAGCCACATCAAGCTGATCATGCTGGTCAACGACGTATCCTTGCGCGGGCTGATCCCGGGCGAGCTCGCCAAGGGATTTGGCTTCTTTCAGTCCAAGCCCTCCAGCGCGTTTTCGCCAGTCTGCGTCACGCCGGACGAGCTAGGCGAAGCGTGGAGGGACTCGCTGGTCCACCTGCCATTGATGGTCGACTACAACGGCGAAGCGTTCGGCCGCGCAGAAGTGGGCGTGGATGCCACCTTCAACATGGCGCAGCTGGTCGCGCATGCGGCCAAGACCCGCAATCTGGGTGCTGGCGCGATCATCGGCTCTGGCACAATCAGCAACAAGGGCGCAGACGGCGGCCCGGGCAAGCCGGTGAGCGAAGGCGGGCTCGGCTATTCATGTATTGCGGAGATCCGCATGATCGAAACCATCTACGAAGGCGCTCCAAAGACCGCTTTCATGAAGCCGGGTGACACAGTGCGCGTGGAAATGCGTGACAAGGACAACCACTCGATCTTCGGCGCGATCGAGCAGACGGTGGTGCAGGCTTAAACTTCGATCGGTTTGAACGCGGTTTCTTCGTCGCCCGTATTTGGTGTTCCTTCCGCATCCAAGACCAGCAGCTTCACTTCGCCATTGCGCGCGCAGGGGCGGTGTTCCGTTCCGCGCGGGACCACGATCAGGTCACCCTGCACCATTCGTACTGTATGATCGCGAAACTCCATGTCGAATTCGCCTTCGATCACAAAGAACAGCTCGTCCGTGTTATCATGCTTGTGCCAATGAAACTCGCCTTCAATCTTGGACAGGCGCACCTCATTGTTGTTGTAGCGCGCGGCAAGGCGCGGCGCCCAATGCTCTGAAAACAAATCGAATTTTTCAGACAGATTTACTTTCATAGTCATCAATAGACCACCACGCTACGGATGCTCTCACCAGCATGCATCATATCAAAACCCTTGTTGATTTCTTCGAGGCTGAGACGGTGAGTGATCATCGGATCAATCTCGATCTTCCCGTTCATGTACCAGTCGACCATCTTGGGAATGTCAGTGCGGCCGCGAGCACCCCCGAAGGCTGAGCCCTTCCAAACGCGCCCCGTCACCAGCTGGAACGGCCGCGTGCTGATTTCCTTGCCCGCTTCTGCCACGCCGATGATGACGCTGGTGCCCCAGCCCCGGTGGCAGCATTCCAGCGCGTCGCGCATCACATCGGTATTGCCCGTGCAATCGAACGAATAATCCGCGCCGCCGCCAGTCAAGTTGACCAGATGCTCAATCAGGTTGCCCACGTCCTTTGGATTTACGAAATGCGTCATCCCAAAACGTTCGCCCCATTGGGCCTTGTCCGAATTGATATCAACGCCGACGATCTGCGTTGCCCCCGCCAGTACCGCACCCTGAATGACATTGAGCCCAATGCCGCCCAGTCCGAAAACCACCACGGTTGAACCGGGTTCAACCTCAGCATTGTTGATCACAGCACCGATGCCAGTCGTGACCCCGCAGCCAGTGTAGCACGCGGTGTCAAACGGAGCGTCCTTGCGGATCTTCGCAGCGGCAATCTCTGGC
>CAYPVG010000259.1:0-4454 GCA_964414085.1 uncultured Boseongicola sp.
TTCAGAACCGAAAGCGCATCTGCCACGGCACTTGGATCAGCCTCTGCGCCAGCGGCAAGGTTTGTTATTGCCCGCAGCAAAGCTTCGCCTTTTCTGTTTTCGGATAGAAGTATCCTATAGCTTTCAGAAGGCGGAAGACCCGAAAGGCTGCGGCGGATGGCTATCGTCAACGGGTCGCCCGCGCGTATCGCGCCAGTGTTCCCTGTGAGAACCGCCAGAAGAGTGGCGTCCGCCGCGCTGCTATTCGCGTATTGCCGCGCCATATCGATATTGTTTGAAAACAGCGCAATTTCGAATGCGGTGTGGTGGGCGGCGCGTTGAAGTTTAACACCTGCGAGGTGGGTTGCGAACCAAGGAGCCAGCGCTGCTGCGTAACCTTGAGACGCTGCCGCATCCCATGCGTTCGACAGGGATCGGTTTATTGCCTCTTCATCATAGGCATCAAAAGCCGCGTTGAGGGCTTGCAGTGCCTCGACCCGATTCCAGATGCCACCCGACGCGGAAGGGCGCCTGTCTGCCATCGTGTTCAATAGGATTTCGGCGTCAATGGCACCTTTTGCCATTAGCCGCTCCGCCGCGCGCAGGCGGACGCGCCAGCCCACGGTCTCTGAAAGGTCAGCAACAGCGAAAGCCGTTGGTAGACCGTCGGTGGGAGGGCGTTCACCAATAGCTGAGTAGAGCCTGAACAACAGGGGAGAAATGGAGCTAGGGCGTGGCAAAAGCTCTTCGCCTTCAAACAGTTCCGGATCGAGAAAATGCAGGAGAAGTTGATCCTCGGTTTCGGAAAGTATGCCGAGAGCTTCGGCTGTCCCAAGGGTCAATGCCGCGACTTCCCACTCTCCATTCCTCGCGAGGCAAAAGATGCGTGCTGGAAATGTCGGTGAAATATCTGGGTTGGTTGAGATGATTTCGCACCCGTCGTTTTCGGTACCCTTAAGCAAGGCGATATCGAACGTTCGTCTGAAGCGGCGTGGTTCGGGGTCGCCAGCCGCCTCAATCAGTGTTTCGGCCTCATCCAGCCGGGCGAGCGCGAGCAAGGTGTCCAAGCGTGCCAGAAAGAGACTGTCGTCCACCGATGCGTCGATTGGCGGTGCAAGCTTTGCCAACATCAGGTCTGCTACGAAATTTCTCAGGGTGGGCGTGGAGATTTCAGGTAGAGCGAGAAGCTGTCGTGCGAGTTCCTGCGCGGAGCTGCTTCCCCAAAGGTTAATTGGAAGCGAGAGATCGTTTGCTTCGATAAGGCCAACGTCATCCGGCACAGATACACCGAGCGGTGTCACCGCTACAGGCGGCACAGGTTCCGCTGGAGGAGCCACAATTGCCGGTGGGGGTTGCAAAGGAGGCAGCGAAACGGAGTTTGAAAGCCAGTCAATGGCCGAAAGCGGTTGTCCTACTTCCGTTTGCGCAGCCTGAGTAGCCGCCGGACCGGCAGCTATCAGCACCATTGCCGCAGATAATCTAATTCGATTCCAGCTCAACTGGTTCGCTCACATCCTGTTGGTCTGGGCGCAAATCGCCCAAATAGGCATAGCCCACCACCGCAATGGCGATCAGTATCGCCAGGATGAACAGGAGCTTCAAAAAACGGAGCATCCGAATTACCCTTTTGCCTCTGACCCTTAGCGGGCCCCCTGCCGCAATTTCACGGTTCTCAACATCATTTATAACTGGTCTTTTAGGCAAGATCACGCCATTCAGACCAACGAATTAAAAAGATAAGCGGGACGCTGCCGTTTTGCCATTCCATCTGAAAAAAACTGTCGCACTTGTCGGAATGATGGGATCGGGCAAATCGGCGATCGGCACCGCGCTTGCCAAACGCCTTGATGTGCCTTTCCTCGACAGCGACGCCGAAATCGAACGTGCCGCGAATATGACTATTGCGGAGATATTCGAGGCTTATGACGAGGGCTTCTTTAGAGAGAAAGAGGCCCAGGTCATTGCACGTTTGTTGGAAACCGAGCGCGGTATCTTATCCACCGGCGGTGGGGCTTACTTGCGCGCGGAGAACCGGGAGTCGATCGCGCGTTTTGGCGTCGCCATTTGGCTGCGCGCCGACATAAACCTTCTTTGGAACCGTGTTCGCCACAAGACGACGCGCCCGCTTTTGCTGACAGATAACCCGCGTGCTACCCTGGAAGAACTTTATGAACAGCGTGTCCCAGAGTATGCGAAGGCAGAGTTGGTTGTCGACGCGCGTGACGACTACTCCATTGAGCAAATGACCGATCAGGTTATCGAAGTGTTGTTGGGCAGACCTGATATTCTGGAGGGCAAATAATGCCGGTAGAGACCGTTCATGTGCCACTGGGTGACCGTGCGTATGATGTTCGCATTGGTCGAGACTTGATCCGGCAAGCTGGGGCTGAGATCGCACCGTTCCTTCGCAGAAAGCACGTCGCCGTTATCACCGAAGATCGTGTCTCGGGTTTGCATCTGTCTGGCTTGGAAGCCGGACTTTCCGACCAAGGCATCACCATGTCAGTTCTGACCTTGCCGGCGGGTGAGGCCACGAAAAGTTGGGATGGGCTAACCCGCGCAGTCGAATGGCTTTTATCAGAACGGTTCGAGCGCAATGATATTGTTGTTGCTTTGGGCGGGGGCGTTATCGGCGACTTGGTTGGATTTGCATCTGCAGTCACGCGTCGTGGGTTGCGATTTGTGCAAATCCCGACGTCCTTGTTAGCGCAGGTTGATAGTTCAGTTGGCGGCAAGACCGGGATCAATACGTCCCATGGGAAGAACCTAGTAGGCGCCTTTCATCAGCCGTCGCTGGTGCTCGCTGACGTTGATGTTCTGGAGACTATGAGCAACCGCGATTTTCTCGCAGGATACGGTGAAGTCGTTAAGTACGGCCTGTTGGGCAATGCCGAGTTCTTTGGCTGGCTTGAAGAGAATGGTCCAGCGATGGCTTTGGGCGATGCGGGTTTGCGGGCAGAGGCTGTTCGTGTTTCCGTTCAAATGAAAGCGGACATTGTCGTGCGGGATGAGACGGAGCAGGGCGACCGCGCGCTTCTTAATTTAGGCCATACATTCTGCCACGCTTTAGAGGCGGCGACGGGCTATTCCGACCGGCTTTTGCATGGAGAAGGGGTCGCAATTGGCTGTGCTTTGGCGTTCGAGACGTCTGCTCGACTTGGCCTTTGTAGTCAGGAAGACCCAAGCCGCGTTCGGGCTCATTTGAAAAGCATGGGAATGAAGACCGACCTCGCGGATATTCCGGGCGAATTGCCGGATGCCGACGCTCTTCTTGACCTGATGGGTCAGGACAAGAAAGTGCTCGATGGCAAATTGCGCTTCATCATGGCACGCGGAATTGGAGAGGCGTTTGTAACCTCGGATGTGCCGAGAAGCGTTGTCTTGAATGTTTTGAAGGACGGTTTGGCCGCACGCGTCTAGTCGCGCCGAATAATCATCCCAAACTTGTCGTCGCGCGAGAAGCCGACGGATTCGTAGAACCCGGTTGCATTGCGACCCTGACCCGTCAGCAACATTATTTTGTAGCAATCTTGTGCCCAGGCCGCATCACGCGCAGCTTCCAAGGTTTCGCGTCCGAATCCCTTGCCTCGGTGTTTCGCCGCCGTCACGACATTCTCAACAAGTGCATAGGGTCGGCCGCCCCATGAGACGTTTGGTAGAATATGGAGCGTCGCCATCGAGACGACGCACCCGTCTACCAACTTGCCGTATACCTGTGTTCCAGGGTGCTCGATGACTTTGCTGAAAAGCTGTTCATCAGTCGGAGGAGGTCCGACTGTGAGTTCTCGATAAAGCTGAATGCAATCGCCCGCGTCGGATGCAGTCAGGACGCGGACGGTCATGTGGCCTCAGAACGGAATTTCGTCGTCGAGATCACCGCCTGCGGGTGCGGGCTGACCGCCGCCGCCACCGCCGTAGCTCGAACCGCCGCCGTAGCCACCACGTTCGTCACTGTAGCCGCCGCCACCCCCACCGCCTTCACTGCGGCTATCAAGGATAGTGAGTTCGCTACGATAAGGGCGCAGAACAACTTCGGTCGAATAGCGGTCTTGGCCGGATTGATCCTGCCATTTGCGGGTTTCCAGCTGGCCTTCGATGTAAACCTTGGAGCCTTTGCGCAAATACTGCTCAGCAACGCGGGCGAGGGGTTCAGAGAAAATAGCGACCGAATGCCACTCGGTTTTCTCACGTTGTTCACCCGAATTGCGATCTTTCCAACGCTCAGAGGTTGCAATGCGCAGGTTGCACACTTTGCCGCCGTTTTGAAATGTGCGCACTTCTGGATCGCGGCCCAAATTGCCCACCAGAATGACTTTGTTAACTGACCCGGCCATGACGTGCCTCCCACGAATCCTTTGATTGCTTTGGTGGACGATACCAATGGCGTTTCAGGGTTAACAGGGCATGAAGTCTGTCTGAGTTGGAAAAACGGAAAAAAAGGCATAGTCTTTTACGGTGGTCAGTTGGAGCGAAGT
>CAYPVG010000260.1:0-7853 GCA_964414085.1 uncultured Boseongicola sp.
ACACCATCGTCCGCTTGGCCGAGGATACCTATTACCTTGTCAGCGCAGGCGCATGGCAAGCGTACGATAGTGATTTCCTCGCGAAGGCTATCAACGACAACGTCGATCGGTTCGGCCCAATGTGGCTGGATGATTGTACCAGTCAGCACGGTGTGTTTGCCGTTGCTGGACCCAAATCTCGCGATTTGTTGAAAAAACTGATTGTCGATGCGGATGTTGGGACGGCTCTTTCGAACAAGCGTTTCCCTTGGTTGAGTGCGCGCAAGATCGAGCTTGGCATGTGTCCAGTGAATGCAATCCGCGTGGCCTACACTGGCGAACTTGGTTGGGAACTGCATCATCCAATGGAAATGCAGAACTACTTGTTTGATCGGCTTATGGAAGTTGGCGAAAGCGACGGTCTAAAGCTGGTTGGCGCGCGCGCTCAAAACTGGTTGAGACAAGAAAAGTCCTACCGTGCTTTCGGCACCGAACTCGGACGCGACGCGACGCCAATGGAAGCGGGTTTGAACCGCTTCATCGATCTTGAAAAAGACTTCCATGGTAAGGATCGGATGGTTGAAACCGGCGTGCGATCGCAGTGTGTGACTGTGCTGATCGATGGTCCCGAGGACGCTGATCCATGGGGTCGTGAGGCGCTGTATGCAGGCGACACCCGGGTGGGGCGTTTGACCTCTGGCGGCTACTCCGTAGCATTTGGCAAGTCTATTGGTATGGGCTACGTCAAGCCGGAACAGGCGGCACCTGGGACAGCGCTGCAGGTCAAGATACAAGACAAGCTGTGGGATGCTGTTGTCACCGAGGATAGCCCCTACGATCCGAAAAACGAGAAGATCAGGCTCGACGGTTAAGTCTTATTGCGGCTGAACAGGAACTGGATTGGAGCCGCGATCATAGCTGCTCCAATCCGAGATCTCCGGGTAAAACCTCCGACGCCATGCGCGCACCTTTGGGTTCATCACCCGCATCCATAATGGTGGAATAAGGGCCATAGTGGTCATGATCGCATAGCCATACGGCAAGTGGGGTGCATCGTCTTCGTCCGGCGTTTGAAGCAAGGGGAAGGGTCGCGACGGGCTGGAATGATGATCGGAGTGGCGTGTAACGTTGATCAGGAGCCGCGACGTAGCGCTGTGCGCTGAGTTCCAGCTGTGCTGCAGGCCTTGCGGTTCGTATTTCCCCTCGTCCAAGTGTTTGCGGGTCAATCCATAGTGTTCGATGTAATTCACGAGTTCGAGCTGGAAGATTGCGAACCCCGCGGACGTCATGAAAAGCGCTACGCCGGTCCAACCAGCGATCAAAAATGCCAAGATCAAAAGCACAAGAGCACTGCCGACGTATTGCCAGAATGGATTTCGGAGATGCCACGCTGGCAGACCCCGTCGCGCAAGAAGCGCCGCTTCTGCGCGGTACGATGATACCAAGCTCTGAACCAAGACGCGTGGGTAAAACCGCCAGAAATGTTCTTTATACCGCGCTGTAACTGGGTCTCGCGGGGTGCCGACATGGCGGTGATGAACCAACAGATGTTCTGATCGGTAATGTCCATAAAGCACCATCGCCAACTGCAAGTCTCCCAGTAGTCGGTCGAGTCTGTTCGTGCGGTGAATAAGGTCGTGCGCGAAAACTATACCGATGGTTCCGTTCAGAATTCCAACACAAAGAAACAGCGAGATCTTCTCGATGGAAGACAAGTGGTCTGTCATGGAGACGAAAGCGAGCAACCCGAAGGTGATTGCGAGCTGTAGTAACGGCCACAGCCTGGTGACGAAGAGGTGCCAGAAGAGTGCGTTGCTGTCGGTTGAGATGTCGGGATTGCTTCCGTCCAAGCCCAACTGCAGATCGAGGATCGAAAAAAGCCCCCAAGCATAGAGTGGGATAAGAAGTAGAAGCCAACCGCCGTAGACGGCGCTGACAAGAACGAGCGGTACCAAGCCTAAACAGAGCCAGTAGGGCCACGCCGAGGGCAGTTGGTATGATGAGGGTTGGTCCGGCATAACCTGTGATCGCTATAATTCGCGCATGAGACTATATCCGTAGCGCCTCGGCACTCAATCCATTGAGAGATCGCGCGACGCTAGGTCATAGACTTTGCGCATGACCGTTGGGAGGTCCGATGGTTTAAATTCTCTGGTACCTATGAATTGCCCCCTTTGTGGCGCTGCACTCATCGGCAGCGGGGCAATCTTCACTCTAAGCTTTAAGTGAAAATGCGTGAATGTGTGCCGTACCTCTCCCGCTAGATCGGTCCACGGACCGCTCACTGGGGGCTCCGGCGGTGCGGGGTCGCTGGACCACTCAGTGCCAGGCCATCCCAGCATCCCGCCAAGCAAGCCTTTTTCGGGTCTTGTCTCTAGCAGCCAGGCACCGTCTTCACGGCGTCCGACGTATGCGACACCCAGGCGAGTTGGTTTCGCCTTTTTTGGCGCCTTTTTTGGTAGATCGGTAGCGACGCCCACGCTGCGCGCGACACATGGATCACGCCAAGGACAGATGCCACAGGCCGGACTGCGTGGAGTGCAAATCGTCGCTCCAAGGTCCATCACTGCCTGTGCGTAATCGCCTGAACGTATCGCAGGCGTCAAATCAGAGGCCAGATCGGTCAGTTCTGGCTTCGACCCTGGCAGTGGATCGTGCACATTGAACAGGCGACTCATGACACGTTCGACGTTTCCATCGACGACTGTCTCGGGTTGATCGAAAGCGATCGAAGCGATGGCGGACGCCGTGTACGGCCCAATGCCGGGGAGTTCCTGCAACCCCTCGCGAGAGCTTGGAAACACGCCTTCCAGATCGAATGCAACGATCCGGGCACACTTCAATAGGTTTCGCGCGCGAGCATAGTATCCCAGTCCCGCCCATTCCCCCATAACAACGGAGTCCTCAGCTTCAGCGAGAGCCTTTACAGTTGGCCAAAGCTCGGTGAACCGTAGGAAATAGTTTCGTACCGCGGCGACCGTAGTCTGCTGCAACATGATCTCAGACAACCAAACGCGATATGGATCAGGTATAACGCCGCGTGCACGGTCTTGTGGAGCGACACGCCAAGGCAGCTCGCGCGAATGCCTGTCATACCAGTCCAAAAGATCGGCACTCTTTGGTGTCTCACGCAATTTTTATAGTCCCGTCGGTTGGAATCGAGTGGCCTTGATGCGGGCCTCCATTATGATGCTTTTGAATTGAAGGATGGCAAGGCGGTTGAAGAGCTTTCGCAGGAAAAAAGGATTTGAACGCGCTTCCAAACTGGTGGCGGACCGCGTGCGCTCTGCGGGCGAGACCCGCGGTTTTGCCGTTTCGCGTCTCTTGACCCATTGGGACGAGATCGTTGGCGCCGACCTGTGCGGCATGGCGCGACCCATCGATATCTCCTATGGCAAAGGCTTTGGAGCCACTTTGACCCTTTTGGTCAAGGGCGCAGAGGCTCCGATGGTGGAGATGCAAAAAGAGAGCATCCGAGAGCGTGTGAACGCGTGCTACGGCTACGCGGCAATCCAGAAAGTTCGATTAACTCAGACCGCCCCCCGCGGTTTCTCCGAGCCCGAGGCGATCTACACACCGAACAAGCGATCGTTCACGGTAACCCCGGAAGCCGAGACAAAAGCCGCGGAAACCGCGCAAAAGGTGGGCGATCCGTCGCTCCGTAAAGCCCTTGAACGTTTAGGGGCCAACGTCATATCTCAGTCAAAGCAGAAATAAAGGTATTCTTGTTATGATCCTATCCAAGCCACGCCTTGCGACTATGATGCTTGCGATGATGGCAGCGCTTCTGATGAGCGTTCTTCCCGCAGCAGCACAAGACGCATCCGACATCGATACGTCAGAAATTCCAGAAATGATCTTGGGCAATCCAGATTCGGAAGTGACCGTTGTTGAATACGCTTCGTTCACATGTCCTCACTGTGCGTCTTTTCACGCGGGTGCCTTCAAGGACTTGAAAAAAGACTTCATTGATACCGGAAAGATCAAGTTCGTTTATCGCGAGGTGTACTTTGATCGTCAGGGGCTTTGGGCCGCTATTGTTGCACGCTGCGGTGAAGAGCCCGAGAACCGGTACTTTGGCATTGCAGACATGATCTACGAAAATCAAGCGGCCTGGTCGCGCCAGACTAATCCGCAAGATATCGTTGCAAGCCTTCGCCGTTACGGGAAGACAGCTGGTCTGAGTGACGCTCAGTTGGACGCCTGCTTCACAGATTCAGACAACGCGCAGAAGCTTTATGCACGCTACCTCCAGCAGGCCGAGGAGGATGGGGTGAATTCGACGCCGACATTCATTATCAACGGCACCCGTTATTCCAACATGCCATATGCCGAGATGTCGGCGATCATCAACGACGCGTTGGGCAGCTGATCGCTCGAAGTTTTAGGACTGTCTCTACCCCGGCTCTGAGCGATCAGGGCCGGGTTTTTAATTCAAATACCTTTAATTTGTAAGGCTTTAGAAAGCGCGTCGGGATCGTCGATCTTCATGCGGACCGGTAGTGTCAACACTTTCTGACGGAAAGCAGCCGGTAGTCTGACAGCATCCTTCTCGGTCGTGACCATTTGCGCATCAAGCGCCATGGCTTCTAGCTCCAGCCGTTTCATCAAGGCCTCAGTTAGCGGTTGATGATCGCTAAGTGCTTCAGCTCGGATAAGGCTTGCACCCAGCGCGCGCAGAGTGGCAAAAAACTTTTCCGGATGGCCAATGCCCGCAAATGCAAGAACCCGCTGACCGTCCCAGTCTATCCCTGTTTCAAGGGGCGCAAGCGAAGCCTTCAAGCGTGGCGTTGTGATCTGGTTGGCCCAGAGTTCATCGAATTTCTGCTGAGCTTTGCTGTCGCCAATCGTAAGAACTACGTCTGCCCGGTTCAGTCCCACTGAGACGGGTTCCCGCAATGGTCCGGCAGGCAGAACCCGTCCGTTTCCAAACCCGACGTTCGCATCGACCACAACAATGCTGAAAGATTTTTCGACGGAAGGGTTTTGAAAGCCATCGTCCAAAAGGATGATCTCCGCCCCGGATTTTTCTGCGGCACGAACACCTTCGGCGCGATCTTTAGCCACCCAAGTGGTTGCAAAGGCGGCAAGAAGGAGCGGCTCGTCACCAACTTCTGCCGCCGAGTGGTTTCTTTCGTTTACCTTCAACGGCCCATCCAAGGTGCCACCGTAGCCCCGCGACACAACGTGGACAGCCTGCCCAGCAAAGTGTTCGATTAGCGCGATTGTGGTTGGCGTCTTCCCGGTGCCGCCGACGTTGATGTTGCCAACGCAAACGACCGGCACCGCTGGCTTTATGGATGCTGGTTGTCTCAAACGCCGCGCTGTTCCGGCTGCGTAGAGCCAGGATAAAGGCGTCAACAGTCGGGCGAAGAGCCCGGTACGCGATGCCTCTCGAAACCAGAAGCGCGGAGCCCGCATCAGGCAAGCTCCTCTTCGTCCAAGATGTTGTTGATCATTTCCGCGAGCGCTTCGACTGCTGGGGCGGCTTCTGTCGTAACTTTCCAGCCTTCATGGGCAAGTTTTGCAGCTTTGTCGGGTGAAAGAAGCGAAAATACCGCGTCGCCTAGTTGGCTCGCGTCCGAGACCAGGAGGCTGGCTCCCGCCTGTTGGAGCCTTTGAATGCGTGGTACCGATCCACCGACCTCAGGGCCATGCAAGACTGCTGAGCCTAATGAGGCTGGTTCGAACGGATCCGACACTGGCACATCTGTATTGAAGGAACCGCCGAGGAAGGTGATGGGTGCAAGGCGGTACCAAAGTCCCAAGTCTTCGGGTTCGTCCGCGATATAGACTTGCACATTCTCGTCCGGGTCGCCACCCGAGGACCGCAGCGCCGTGCGCCATCCCTGGCTCTCAAGTGAAGCCGCAATAGCACCGCCGTCTTCGGTATGACGTGGGACGATGATGAGCAAAAGCCGATGGGCGGCGCGGATCGTTCGACGTTGGGCGGCTTCAATCGCCGGTACTTCGTCGACTAGCACGTTGCAGGCCAACCATACTGGTCGGCCTGCCAAAGATCGGGCGATTTCGTCACACTCATCTTCGTCGCAGGCCGGCGCAAGCGCAGTGTCTCCTATGAGGCCCGCCGACACCACGGAGTTCGCTGAGAACCCATTGCTGATCAGCGTCTGCCTTTGAGGTTCGTTGTCTACGATCACACCCTTCAACACCCGGGCCAGATTGCTCGGATTCGCGGACAGTTGCCCTTGTTCCGTTAGGTCGTTCTGATCGGTGGCTGCGAGGAACAGGGGAATGTCAAATTTGGCTGCTTCCGAGGTGAGTACGGGGCGGTTTGGCGGGCCGATGATCACCCCGATATCTGGGTGCCAATACTCAAGGAAGCGCTGGACGGAGCCACTTGTCTCGCTGGGGACCAATTGATGGAGGGCAGCAGAGTTGACAGCGCTGAAGGTGGCGGCGTTTTCAGAAGAAGTGACGAGGCATGTCACAGGTTCATCGCGTAGGCTGGATAGAGCCGCGGCGAGCGCTGCGGCGCATCCTGCATCCACCTGATTTGACACATGAATCCAGAGGAGAAAACCTTTGGGGCGTGGTTCGGTCGGATGGCCTAAGCGCTCTGAACCGCGTTCGGGCGGGGCGGGGTTATTGCGGCGGAGGGTGCGGTCGGCAAGGTTTGAGGCGGTCGCGAAGAGCCGCGAGACCAGACGGGGTTGTCTGGGGGTCAGTTGCCCAGCTCCTCGGTGGAGGTGGCCTGGTTTTCCTCGTCCCGCAAGCGGTGCAGGTGGGCGATGTAGTAGCGCATGTGAGCATTGTCGACGGTGCGCTGGGCCTCGGACTTCCACGCGTTGTAAGCTGTTGCATAGTCAGGGAAAATCCCGCCGATGTGGATGTCGTCAACGTTCCGGAAAACGTTGGTGGAAGGGTCTGTCAGTTCGCCGCCGAAGACGAGATGAAGGCGTTGGGCCATGGGTGGTCTCCCGTTGTTGAGGCCAAGCTAAACGACCCGGCCCGAGGGTCAAGTCGGCGTCGGATTTGGCGCGGAAATGCGGCGTTTTCGCCATTCGGTATCACGTCGGTAAAACGTCGGTATTACGTCGGTGCGCCCGTTCGGGGGTGTAGGAAAATCTTTAGGAAAGATCTTCGTGCATCCAGCGGAGAGCCGCTAAGCACCGCTTGAAAGTTACCAGTCCTTCAACCCTAGGAGCTTCTCGCCAAGGTCGGTGAGCTTCGCAGGCTCTTGTCTCGACTTTTCCCAATCACGGGGGTCGCCGGGGAAGTCGGGGCGGTTGGGGGGCTCGATCTCGCGCCAGAGGCGGATGCGCTCGGCTTTTTCCTCGGCGTTGTCCGGCTCGGCAGGCTGCATGGAGATGTATTGCGCGAGGCGTACGCGGTCTTTGGAGATGTTCGGGCGCACACCGTGGGCGAGGAGGGAATTGAAGATCATGAGATCGCCGGGGTTCAGTGAGATGTTTTCACGCTCGATCCCGGTCATGTCTGGCAAGATAGGGTTGCGGTCTTCCGGTTGGGTTTTAACCCATTCGTCGAAATGTTCGAACAGATAGGGGGCGCATTGGAAGCCGCCTGTTTCGTTGTCCTGCACGTCGAGGCTAAGGACGCCTTGAACACCGATGGGGGGAGGGGTGAGCGAGGTGTTCACGTCCCAATGGATGAAGCCGTCGGTGGAGGTGGCACCTTTCTTCGGTACGTTGAGGTTGGCGCGGTCGATGGTGACCCAGAGCTCCTCCCTGTCCCAAATGTCGACGAAAGCATCATAGACGCGTTGTGACTGGCGGTTATCCCACATTGTTTGGTGGTGATAAATCTCGACCATGCCGGCGTTGTTCAACTCGGCGCGCGCGTGAGGGCGGCGTTCGGGGGCGTACCAGGTGGAAGGGTCTGTCGGGTCTTTC
>CAYPVG010000261.1:0-10190 GCA_964414085.1 uncultured Boseongicola sp.
GTTGCCGTGCATTGGATCACATGACCACAACACGTTCGCACCCTCTTCTTTTACAGTCTTGATCAGACGCGGAAGGTGATCGCCAACACTGCCAGCACCGAAACGCGCGATCAGCGTCAGACGCCCATCTTCATTGTTCGGATTCAGCTTCGCCATCAGCACTTTCAGGTCTTCCGGGGTTGTCGTCGGACCGCACTTGAGACCGATTGGGTTTTGCACACCACGCGCAAATTCCACGTGCGCACCATCGGGCTGACGCGTCCGGTCACCAATCCAGATCATGTGACCCGATCCAGCGAGCCACTGGCCAGACGTCGAATCCACACGCGTCAGCGCCTCTTCATATTCAAGAAGCAGCGCCTCATGGCTGGTGTAGAAATCAACTGTGTGCAGTTCGTGGTTGTTGTTGCCCGTAATCCCGGCCGCCGTCATGAAATCAAGCGTGTCCTGAATGCGGTTGGCAACATCACGGTACTTCTCCGCTTCGTCTCGATCCGTGAAGCCAAGCGTCCATGCATGCACCTGATGCACATCCGCATAGCCCCCCGTTGAAAACGCCCGCAGAAGGTTCAGCGTCGCGGCCGCTTGCGTGTAAGCACGAAGCATCTTGTCCGGGTTCGGAATTCGCGCGGCCGACGTAAAGTCTAGCTCGTTGACGATGTCACCGCGGTAGCTCGGCAACTCCATTCCGTCCTTCACCTCGGTCGGGGCTGAACGCGGCTTGGCAAACTGCCCTGCCATACGGCCGACTTTGACGACTGGAACTTTCGCGCCGTACGTCAGCACCATCGACATCTGGAGCATCACTTTGAACGTGTCGCGGATGTTGTCTGCGGAAAATTCCGCAAAGCTCTCTGCGCAGTCACCACCTTGCAGCAAGAACGCCTCACCGCGCGCGGCTGCACCCAACTGCCGCTTCAGACGGCGGGCTTCTCCAGCAAAAACGAGCGGTGGATACGACGCAAGGCGCGCCTCAACAGCGGCCAGAGCTTCCTCGTCGGTATACTCCGGCATCTGGACCCGTGGTTTTGAACGCCATCCGGTTTTCTGCCAATCACTCATTTTCCCATGTCCTCAAAAGGGGTTTCCACATATTGCGAGGGCTGCTTATAGGGCAGCCGGAGACACTTGAAAACCGTCATTTGCACATGACAAAGCCGTCAACTCCGACAAAATTGGTCGCAAAACGCACCTTCGATCCCTTGCCGCTGCTCTGAAAATGATGTTTCGGTATGCAAAAGACTTTGCGAACGTGAAAGCACAATGGCGGACAATCTGGTTCAAACTGTCGACATTGAAAGCAGCGGTACCAAGCCGCGGCGCTTCGTCTTTGTGCTGCTCGACCAGTTCACATTGCTTTGCTTTTCTTGCGCCGTCGAAAGTCTGCGGATCGCAAATCGTATGTCTGGCAAGACGCTTTATGACTGGCGCATCGTAGGTGAAGGTGGCGACACGGCCTATTGCTCGGCAGGCACAGGATTCCGCCTCGACAGCGATCTCGATGAAGTCGGACGAGACGATACAATCGTGCTTTGCGGCGGCATTGATGTGGCGTCTGCCACCACGAAGAAACTCCTGAATTGGATGCGACGAGAGGCGCGTCGCGGCGTCAGCGTCGGCGGGCTTTGCACTGCTGGATACTCTCTTGCAAAAGCCGGGCTTCTCGATGGGAAAAAAGCCACGATCCATTGGGAAAATCAGGACAGCTTCATCGAAGAATTCGAGGACGTGACTCTCACCAAGTCCGTTTTCGTCATCGATGGGTCTTCATTCACGACAGCAGGCGGTACAGCCTCCATCGACCTTATGCTGAAATTCATCGCTGACGATCACGGTGAACCTTTGGCAAGTGCCGTTGCCGATCAGCTGATCTACACCACAATCCGCACCGATCAGGACTCTCAACGCCTGTCTGTCCCGACCCGCATAGGTGTCCGCCACCCAAAACTCTCTGCCGTCATACAAATGATGGAAGCCAATATCGAAGAACCGATTAGCCCTTCGATCATGGCCAAAGACGTTGGCATGTCGACGCGCCAACTGGAGCGTTTGTTCCGTCGCTACCTCAACCGCTCACCCAAGCGGTATTACATGGAACTCCGGCTCCAAAAGGCGCGGAACCTTCTCATGCAAACAGACATGAGTGTGATCAACGTCGCCTTGGCCTGCGGGTTCGCATCCCCGTCTCACTTCTCAAAATGCTACCGGGCGCAATACAACACCACACCCTATCGCGAACGTGGTGCTCAGGCCGCCAGACTTTCCGTCTGACGTTAGTTCGGTGCCATCCGATAAAGCGTTCCATTTCCGACACTTAAAAACCAAATCGTGCCGTCCGGGGCCTCACGGACATCGCGTACGCGCAGTGTTTCATCACCTGATAGCTGCTCGACCTCGCTCAAAGGCGATCCATCCAGCCGAGAGATGTAATCGAACTTAAGCGACCCAATGAACATGTTGCCCTTCCATTCCGGCCAAAGCTTCCCGGAATAAACCATCATGCCCGACGGTGCGATGGATGGATCCCAATAATGCTCCGGCTGCTCCAATCCCGGTTTTTCTGTGCCTTCACCGATCTTGCGACCCGAGTAATGAGTGCCATAGGAAATCACTGGCCAACCGTAGTTCCGCCCAGGCTCGACTCTGTTCACCTCATCGCCACCTCTTGCACCGTGCTCGACCACAAAGAGCTGTCCATCAAGATCGAGGGCAGCTCCTTGTGGATTGCGATGGCCAAAGCTCCAAATCTCGGGTTGCGCGCCTGACGTCTGTAAAAATGGGTTATCACGCGGCACCTCCCCATTTTTCGTGACGCGCACGACCGAACCTGTCTCGATACCTAAGTCTTGTGCCGAACTCCGATCAGCACGATCTCCGATGGTCAAAAACAAAGTGCCATCAGGTGCCTCAACGATCCGCGAGCCAAAATGCTGCCCGCCTGACGTGCCACGTTCCATTTCAAAGATCACTCGAACGTCTGACAAACGGCGCTCTTCAACTGAAAGCGTGGCGCGCATCAACGCAGTTCCTGCACTCCTGCCCTGGGGTTTGGCGAAAGACATGAAAATCTGGCGCGACTGAGAAAAATCTCGTGGAACCAGAACATCCAAAAGGCCACCCTGCCCCACAGCAGCAATCTCGGGAAGACCGTCCACCTCATGAAGTGCGCCATCGGAAACCAGAAGAAGTTTGCCGTCACGTTCAGTGATCAACAAACGACCCTCGGGAAGAAACCCAAAAGCCCAGGGAGCGTCCAACCCTGTTACAACAGGCAAAACGTCAAGCCGTCCGCTTGAGGTTTCTAAAGCCCATGTCGGGGTCGACAGACCAAGCGCGGTCGCGAGAACGAGGAGTCGTCGCATCAAGTGCCTCCATTTTTCGTCAGGCAACAGCTATGGCCAAAACACTGATTTTCCAGCCGTCACACAGATTTTTGACCCTACGGAAACCCGCTCAACTGCCTCTTTTCTTTCTGGATTAGTAGATTATGGTCTTTTGCTAGAACAAAAGTTCTTATCAGGGAGATAAACAATGAAAAAACTACTTATGGCATCTGCCGCAACAGCGCTTTGCGCAGGAGCAGTGCAGGCCGAAGACGTCAAGATCGGCGTGTTCCTCGGATTCACCGGCCCAATTGAATCGCTGGTCGCAGAAATGGGCCCGGCTGCCGAACTTGCCATCGCAGAAGCAAACGACGCTGGAAACTTCCTTGGCGGTTCTTCTGTCATGGCGATCCGCGGCGACACCACCTGCGTTGACGCCGGTGCTGCAACTGCTGCTGCAGAACGTCTTATCACATCCGACGGCGTGTCCGGCCTCGTTGGCGGCGACTGCTCCGGTGTGACTGGCGCTGCTCTGACCAACGTTGCTGTTCCAAACGGCATGGTCATGATCTCGCCATCCGCGACATCCCCGGGTCTTAGCCACCAGAACAACGAAGACAACGGTCTTTTCTTCCGCACAGCTCCGTCTGACGCACGCCAAGGCGTTGTGATGACTGAAGTGCTGATCGACCAAGGCATCACCGAAGTTGCTGTGACCTACACAAACAACGACTACGGCAAAGGCCTCGCCGACGCCTTCCAGTCTGCATATGAAGATGCTGGCGGCTCCGTCACCATTAACGCCGCCCACGAAGACGGCAAAGCGGACTACTCCGCAGAAGTTGGCGCGCTGGCAGCTGCTGGCGGTGACCGTCTCGTCGTTGCAGGCTACGTCGACCAAGGTGGTTCCGGCATCGTCCGTGCAGCACTCGACTCGGGCGCATTCGACACCTTCCACTTCCCCGATGGTATGATCGGCGATGCACTCCAAGCCAACTTCGGCGACGAGATCGAAGGTTCTTCTGGCCAGCACCCAAGCCCGTCTGACGAACTTGCAGCAGCGTTTACTGCGCTTGTCGACGGCAAATTCAACGCAACATCGCCATTTGCTCCAGAAAGCTATGACACGGCTGCTTTGATCTTGCTCGCCATGCAAGCGGCGGGTTCTTCCGATCCAGCAGACTACGCTGGCAAAGTCTTTGACGTCGCCAACGCTCCCGGTGAAGAAATCGGCGTGGGTGAACTCAGCAAGGCCTTTGATATCCTCGCAGGTGGTGGTGACATCAACTACGTGGGTGCATCAGGCGTCGAGCTCATCGGCCCCGGCGAAGCTGCAGGTAACTACCGTGAAATCACCGTCGAAGGCGGCGAAATTACAACGGTTCAGTTCCGTTAAGGCACACTGAAGATAAAGGGTGGCCTGAAGCCCAACTTTGGGCCACCCTCAAAAACAACAATAAGACGCGGGGACGGACTGACGAACATGATCGAAGGCCACGATCTTCATAAGCACTTCGGTGGCTTCCACGCCGTCGATGTGGCGACGCTCAAAATAGAACAAGGCTCCATTACTGGTCTCGTCGGACCGAACGGCGCCGGGAAAACCACCCTTTTCAATGTCATTGCCGGTCGCCTTCCGCCAACAAGTGGACGGGTCACAATGTCTGGCGAAGACATCACCGGCCTTCCACCTCACGAGCTGTTTCACAAAGGCCTTCTTAGAACATTCCAGATCGCCCACGAGTTTTCGTCCATGACCGTACGGGAAAATCTCATGATGGTTCCCGGAGCACAATCCGGCGAGGCCATCTGGAACTCGTGGTTTGGCCGCCGCAAGATCGTCGAAGAAGAACGAGCTTTGATGAAAAAGGCCGATGAAGTCCTTGAATTCCTTACAATCGATCACTTGACCGAAGAGAAAGCCGGCAATTTGTCCGGCGGCCAGAAGAAGTTACTGGAGCTTGGCCGCACCATGATGGTCGACGCCAAAATAGTATTCCTAGACGAAGTCGGCGCAGGTGTGAATCGTACGCTGCTGAATACCATCGCCGACGCCATCCAGCGACTGAACAAAGAACGCGGCTATACATTCTGCGTCATTGAACACGATATGGATTTCATCGGCCGTCTCTGCGACCCCGTCATCGTCATGGCCGAGGGAAAGGTGCTCGCCGAAGGCACAATGGACGAGATCAAGTCGAATGAGCAAGTCATCGAGGCCTATCTTGGTACCGGCCTGAAAAACAAAGATCAGGTGGGGGCTGAGGCATGAGCAACAACCCCTATCAGGACTCCCGTGGCAACAAGGATGCCTCCATAGCAAACCCTAAACCAGCTGCGACATTGACCGCACACGGCACAGCCGACGCCGGGACCCCGGATGCTCGGGCTGGTGAACCTTTCCTGATCGGCGATGCCATGACAGGCGGCTATGGCACAGGCGCAGACATCCTCCATGGCTGCACCATCTCTGTTGACGAAGGCCAGATCGCAGTGATCGTCGGCCCGAACGGCGCCGGCAAGTCCACCGCAATGAAAGCTGTCTTCGGCATGTTGAACGTGCGTGAAGGCGCCGTGCGCCTCAATGGCGAAGATATTACTAACCTTACGCCCCAAGCCCGCGTCGCCAAGGGCATGGCCTTCGTGCCCCAAACTTCGAACATCTTCACGTCGATGACCGTCGAAGAGAATCTCGAAATGGGTGCTTTCCTGCGCACAGACGACATTCGCGGCACCATCGAACAGGTCTACGACTTGTTCCCCATCCTGCGCGACAAGCGCAATCAAGCCGCAGGCGAGCTTTCTGGCGGACAGCGCCAGCAAGTCGCAGTAGGCCGTGCTCTCATGACCCAGCCGCAAGTCTTAATGCTGGATGAACCGACGGCGGGTGTTTCACCGATCGTCATGGATGAACTCTTTGACCGCATTATCGAAGTTGCTCGCACCGGCATCTCGATCCTGATGGTTGAGCAAAACGCGCGGCAAGCGCTTGAGATTGCTGATAAAGGTTACGTGCTGGTCCAAGGACGCAATGCGTTCACGGACACCGGCAAAGCCCTTCTCGACGATCCCGAAGTGCGCCGCTCCTTCCTCGGGGGATAGCGATGAGACAACCCATTGCAACAGACCCGCGGACAATACGCGCCAGAACCGGCGCCAATAAAGCGGGCCTGAGGATATAGACCGAAAACGGCATCCCTTTGGCCTTCATGATGCGCAAGCCGCAAAAAGCGGCACGCACGGGAACCAAACGGGGTGTGTCACATGCTGGAGACGATTGCGTTAGTCGCGATGTTACAAACTGTTCAAAGTCAAACCGATGGCATCAATTGCCTATTCCCCGCCACAGAAGGCGAAGGAAAGTCGTTGCAGGTCGTCCTCGATCCGATGCCGTCACTCAAAGACCAACCCGGTCTCTACCGAGTATTCATGGAAATTGAAGGCCAAGTGACCCTCAAAGCAGCCGCGCAACCTATCGCAACAACAGAAGACCGCGATATCCTGTTCCTCGCCAGACACGGGCAAACGAGCGTCTTCACACTTGGCGTCCAGGAAAACGGCCAAGCCGCATTGAGCCAACGGACGAACCAATCCAGCAAAGCGAAAACGCGGACCGGCATCTGCGACGGCGCTTCCCACCACATCCACCGATGGCTTCCATCATGACCAAGCGAACGCTCTAAAAGGATCAGACAGGCAAACACATGATCGACCTGCTCAACGCAATTGTCGCGCTCGCGAACTTCGTCATCGTCCCGGCGATCTCTTACGGCAGCCAACTCGCTCTCGGAGCCCTGGGCGTCACCCTAATCTACGGCATCCTGCGGTTCTCAAACTTTGCCCATGGGGACACCATGGCCTTCGGCGCGATGGCGACAATCCTCGCCACATGGGCTCTTCAGGGCATAGGCGTGTCACTCGGCGTCTTCCCAACTGCCCTGCTCGCCCTGCCCGTAGGAATAGCCGCAACCGCTCTGCTTGTGCTCGCCACAGACAAACTCGTCTACCAATTCTATCGCGCACAAAAGGCCGCCCCTGTCATCCTCGTCATCGTCTCGATGGGAGTCATGTTCATCATGAACGGTCTAGTCCGATTCATTATCGGCCCAGACGATCAACGCTTTGCAGATGGCGCACGATTCATCATTTCTGCACGCGATTTCAAAGAGATGACAGGCCTTCGCGAAGGTCTTGCAATAAAATCCACGGCCGCACTTACAGTCGTTGTCGCCATTATCGTTGTTATGCTTCTGTTCTGGTTCCTGAACAAAACGCGCACCGGGAAATCTATGCGCGCTTTCTCGGATAACGAGGATCTCGCGCTCCTCTCCGGTATCAATCCAGAACGTGTGGTTATGATCACTTGGATCATTGTCGCGGCTCTGGCCACCACCGCTGGTGTCCTCTACGGTCTCGACAAGTCGTTCAAACCATTCACCTACTTCCAGCTTCTTCTGCCGATATTCGCCTCCGCCATCGTTGGAGGTCTCGGTAACCCAGTCGGCGCCATCGCGGGGGGCTTTGTCATCGCCTTTTCGGAGGTGACTATCACGTACGCCTTTAAAAAGGTCGCCACCTATCTTCTACCGGAAGCCTTGGAGCCAGACGGCCTCGTCCAACTTTTGTCCACCGACTACAAGTTTGCCGTTAGCTTTGCGATCTTGGTGATCGTCCTCCTCTTCCGACCGACCGGCCTCTTTCAGGGGAAAGCGCTATGACACTTCATCCCCGCGATATCATTCTGTTCTTCGTAGTCTTCGGGCTGATCGTTGCTACTGGATTTTTCCAAAGCTGGAACGTGGCCCTCGGCATCCTGAACATGGGCCTAATCTCCGCCATTATGGCGCTCGGCGTGAACATGCAGTGGGGCTACGCAGGCCTATTCAATATCGGCGTCATGGGCTTTGTTGCTCTTGGTGGTTTGGCAGCTGTACTCGTTTCCATGCCGCCAGACCCTGAAGCCTGGTCCGCTGGTGGCCCCCGTGTAATCGCAGCACTTATTCTGGGTGCCATCACGATCTACGCGGCCATTCAGGCGATGAAACGCTTGCCAAAAGGCCGGACAAGAGGCCTGGCAACACTCGCAATACTCGTCATCGGGTTCTTCATCTACCGCGCCCTTCTTGATCCGGCGACATCGGCGATCGAAAGGATCAGTCCCGCCGACCGCGGCTACCTCGGTGGTCTTGGACTTCCAATTTTGTTTTCATGGCCTGTCGGCGCTCTCCTCGCAGCTGGTGCCGCATGGGCCATCGGCAAGACAGCGCTGGGCCTTCGGTCCGACTATCTCGCGATCGCCACCCTTGGCATCGCGGAAATCGTCATATCCATGATGAAGAACGAAGACTGGCTTAGCCGCGGCGTCAAGAACGTCATCGGCCTACCCAGACCCGTGCCTTATGAGATTGACCTTCAGAACGACCCGGGATTTGTTGATCGCGTAACCGGTTGGGGCTTCGACCCCGTCACAGCATCCTCCATAACAGTCAAACTCGCCTACAGCGGCCTTTTCCTGGTGATCCTGTTTCTCTTACTCTGGCTTGCGCAAGCCGCCCTCGCCTCGCCGTGGGGCCGCATGATGCGCGCCATCCGGGACAACGAGGTAGCCGCCGAAGCGATGGGCAAGGACGTCACTGCGCGCCATCTTCAAGTCTTCATACTCGGCTCCGCGATCTGTGGCCTTGCCGGTGCGATGATGACAACACTGGATGGCCAGCTCACACCTGCTAGCTACCAGCCCTTGCGATTCACATTCCTCGTCTGGGTCATGGTTATCGTCGGCGGTTCTGGTAACAACTTCGGAGCCATTCTTGGCGGCTTCCTGATTTGGTATCTGTGGGTCATGGTCGAACCCTTTGGACAATTCTTCATTGAGTTCATTACCGCAGGAATGGCCGACGAAAGCTGGCTCAAAGGTCACCTTCTGGAAAGCGCCGCACACATGCGGCTTCTGACCATGGGGTTAATACTGCTGTTGGTCCTGCGATTCAGCCCACGCGGCCTAATCCCAGAACGCTAAGCAATAGCTCTGCGTAACAAAGATGCATTGGTTGAAGTCCGACTTGGCCTCATCCGGAGCTCAAGCTAGCGCTCCCGTATCTCCCGCACTGACGGGAAACGGGCAGACGCTCCCATCGTTTCTACCTCAGGAAACAAATCAAGAATTTCTCGTCTCTGAGAATTTCCCATTCCGCGCATGACTTGATCGTCAGGGTGGAACGACTCTGTCCATACGCCATCTGCCAAAATCACCTGATGCGCATCACATAAAAGGTGCAGGTAACTCACGCCCAAGGTTTTCGCATAATGGATGCGTCGTCCATCAATCAAATGACGCGCGGCAACCAATGCCTCACCATCCATCGCCAGAAATGCTTGGTCAGGAGACACAAGAAACCTGTGGGACGGGCTGACCACCATATCTCTTCGAGGCAAGCCGCTACCTAGCGCTCCGGCACGCACAACCACAGGGGTCAGCTCATCTGCTTGTTGCAGTTCTTGGAGTGGGACTTCTCGACGCCCGACCCAATAGATGCGTTTCAAGCCATTATCACGCGTCACCACTTTATCGCCCGACCGTAGTGTCTCGACCGGAACTGAACCCCGGTCGGTCGCAATCATCGCCCCTGGCGTAAAGCATGGTGTGACTGGTGAAATGTGCATCTTCAATCCCCCGCTGAGGGATCAAAGGTCCGAGTAATTTGCTTAGTGAATTGGCGGGAATCGATACGCCATTTCCCACGTGTCGCCCGGCAACATGGGCGCATACACACACGCGGGAGCATCGATCCCCGCCGCCATACTGGCAGCACTCAATACCCTTACTTGCAGAGGGTTCTGCAAGTCATGCGCGGCACCCCCATGCCG
>CAYPVG010000262.1:0-2753 GCA_964414085.1 uncultured Boseongicola sp.
CAGGGTAGCGTAAACGCTTCCCTCGGCGCTGCGATAACCACAACCCCACCCAGTGCGCAGCGTCGAGGTTCAAAAACCTCATCACAACGTTGATTGTCATATTCTTCTCTGGCGCTAAAACGTCACTGAAGACAAAGGGCAAGATATCATGCGCAATTTTCATCAACCCGGCCGATCAGCGGTCTACGCGTCCAACGCAATGGTCGCCACATCTCATCCGCTGGCGGCAACCGAAGCGCTCTCCATCCTGAGAGCTGGTGGAAACGCCGTTGATGCCGCGATTGCTGGGGCGGTGCTGCTGGGGGGATGCGAACCACATATGACCGGTCTCGGTGGGGATTGCTTTGCACTCATCAAACCAGCCGACACATCAGACATCGTTGCCGTAAACGGTTCTGGTCGCGCACCCAAAAATTTTTCGGCGGATGCCGTACGCCAAGCTGGTGTCGAGAAGATTGAACCTGCCAATCCAGCTTCGATCACGACACCGGGTGCAGTTGATGCGTTTTGCAGAATGTCGGAAAGTCATGGACGCCTTGGTCTTGATCGCATTCTTGCGCCCGCCATTCACCACTTTGAAAACGGTATCCCAATCGCTCCTCGGGTGGCGACCGACATTGCCACCATCGCAGACAACCTTCTTCCAAGCGGAAAACAACACTATCTGCACGGCGACCGCCCTTATCAGCTGGGTGAGAGTTTCGCTCTTCCCGGTCAGGCCGAGGTCCTTCGCCGAATTGCGCGCGAGGGTCGGAGCGGGTTCTACGAGGGGGAAGTCGCCGCCGACATGATTGAAGCGCTGTCAAAAGCAGGTGCCACTCACACAGCTGACGATTTTGCGTCGACCGGGGCGACTTATAGCAACCCGATCTCTGGGACGTACCGCGGGACCGATCTGATCGAACATCCACCCAACGGCCAGGGCGCAACCGCCATTCTGCTTGCCAACATGCTGGAACAGTTCGACGTCGCATCGATGGATCCATTTGGGGCCGAGCGGCTGCATTTGGAGATTGAGGCGACGAAACTCGCGTATGACGCCCGAAACCGCTTCCTGTCCGACCCCGATCATATGACGAAACTCGGCCATATGCTCGACCCGTCGGTGGCCAAGTCTCTGGCCGCTTTGATTGACCCGGCACGCGCCATGCCCGACCCGAAACCGCTGAGCGAAAGCGTCCACAAGGACACAGTTCTGATCACGGTCGTGGATGAAGACGGAATGGCGGTGAGCTTGATCTACTCGATCTTCGCAAGTTTCGGCTCGGGGCATGCCAGCGACAAGTTTGGCATTCTGTTTCACAACCGTGGAAGCGGTTTCAACCTGACGCCCGGCCACGCGAACGAGGCAGGTCCCGGCAAACGCCCCATGCACACCATTTTACCAGCCATGCTTGGAAACAACGGTCAGGTCACGATGACGTTCGGTGTAATGGGTGGTCAGTACCAGGCGACCGGACACGCTCACTTCTTGTCGAACCTTGTTGATTTCGGAATGGATCCTCAAGCCGCCATCGACGCATCGCGCGTGTTCCCCGAAACCTACGGTCTACGCGTTGAGGCGAACTTGACCGACGAGACAAAAGCGAGCCTTGCCGAGCGCGGGCACAAGGTTGTTCAAACCGACGACCCGATAGGCGGCGCGCAAGCGATTCAAATCGACCATACTGCGGGCATGCTCATTGGGGGATCTGACCCCCGAAAAGATGGCGTAGCGATTGGATACTGAGCCGAGGCGGGCCTGGAAACGCCGTTAGTTCAGCTGGAAGTGCATTGGGTAGTGACCATCGTTGAAGTCACCGAAAAACTCGGGAAGGTCCGGGTGGTCAACTGGTTCACCGGAATAGTCGGCAACAAGGTTTTGCTCCGATACATAAGCCACGTAGTAGCTTTGGTCATTTTCAGCCAGAAGGTGATAAAACGGCTGTTCCTTGGCGGGGCGACTGTCCTCTGGGATGGCCTCGTACCATTCTTCGGAATTGGAGAACATTGCGTCCACATCAAACACAACACCCCTAAAAGGATGCTTGCGATGACGGACAACTTGCCCCAATGCGTATTTTGCACGCGTTTTTAACATAACAGAACCCCCTAGGCCTTTTTTAGGCCCGACAGCCGTTCATGTCGAATAAATTGGGGTAAATAAAGGGAAACAGACTGTGAACGTCGTCCTAACAGTGGCTGAAATAGTTGCGCCAGTGTTCCTTTTGGCGGCACTAGGCTACTTTTGGGTGAAGCTTGGCTACGAGTATCGTCTGGATTTCGTGACCAAGCTGGCGATGACTTGGGGCGTACCTTGCCTGATCTTTGTCGCCCTCATGCAGGCTGATATCGAGAAGCAAGCACTGACAGCCGTTGCGGCAGCTACATTCGCCGCTTATATATTTGTAATTGCAGCATTTTATGTATTCACGATTGCCCTCAAACTCAATCGTCAAACCTTTCTCGCACCCTTGTCGTTCGGCAATACAGGCAACCTTGGCTTGCCGCTGGCGCTGTTTGCTTTCGGCGATTTGGGGCTCGGATATGCGGTTGTCGTCTTCGCAGTTATGGCAATTTTATCGTTTACCTACGGCATCTGGGTTGTCTCTGGCGGGGGTAATCCGCTACCCGCTTTGAAAGAACCATTGTTTGGCGCGAGCCTCGCGGGCGGAGTTTTTCTATGGATGGGATGGGAGACACCGACCTTCCTAACCAACACATTGTCTCTGATTGGGCAACTTGGCATCCCATTGATGTTAATCACTTTAGGC
>CAYPVG010000263.1:0-3821 GCA_964414085.1 uncultured Boseongicola sp.
AAATGCGATGACGTTGCTCATAAGCACGACTCCTGTTTCTTCGACCATGACATAGACACCCCTTTTGTGACCTCGATTGGGCACAAGTGAGGAAATACCACGGTTAATGTTTACGAATTGTGAACGCTGATTTTACGGAAGTACGAGCAACCAGAGCCAAACGGTCACGATGGACATTGCGGTACCAGCGAGAACGGAGGAGGCGGCGACACGGCGCGCTGCTCCGTACATGTTGGCGAAAATGTACGTGTTCACGCCGGGCGCCATGGATGCTGTTAGCACGGCAGAGCGTATGGCGTCCCGATCAAGTTGGAAGGCATGCGCCAGGCCAAATGTGATGCTGGGATGAATGACAAGCGAAATCACGCAGACCATCGCGATCGTGCGTGTGTCACCTTCAGGTTTGTAGCGGACAAGCACGCCACCAAGTCCAAATAGAGCCGCAGGAATGGCCGCCAGGATCATCATGTCCACGGCATCCATGAAGACACCCGGCAGCGGAATACCGGTTAGGTTTACGACAAAACCCAAGCCGATACCGATGACCAACGCATTGCGGAACATAGAACGCAGGATTGTTCGAACGAGTATCGATGGTTCGCGTGTTTCCGAGCGAGCGATCTCCATCGCCGTGACGCCGAGCATGTAGCAGAACGGAGCATGAATGGCGACGATGGCATAGTTTGCCGCAAGCGCTTCGACGCCATAGGCACGCTCGGTAATTGGAAGGCCGAGAAGGACCGAGTTGGAAAACAGGCAGACAAAGCCGATTGCTATCGCGTCAGGCCAGTTTCGAGCGAACAGCAAGCGCGCCCCGAGTACGCCGAGGAGAAAGCCGCTGGACGCACCGATGTTGAACGCGATCAGAAGTTCGGGGCTGAATTTTGCCGAGAGATCGAGTGTTGAAATCGCACGGAACAGCAGGCACGGGATCGCATAATTCTGCGTGAAGCGCATGAGCCCGTCGACGCCGGCGTCGGAAAACCATTCTTTCCAAACGGCGAGGTATCCAAAGCCAATAACAAGGAAGACCGGCAGAATGACGTCGAGAAGGGCCTGCATCGAAGTTAGTCGTCCACTTCGATCTTCATTCCATCAAACGCGGGCGTCACGTGGTCAGGGGTTTCTGCGTCGACTGTTTCGTAGTCGAGGTCGATGTGCATGTTGGTGAGCACAGCTCGTTTCGGCTGGGATTTGGCGATCCATTCCAGTGAGCGCTCAAGGTGCGCGTGAGTGGGGTGCGGCGTGCGCCGAAGCGCGTCTACGATCCATACGTCCAGGTCTTCAAGAAATGGCCAGGCGGCGTCGGGAATTGTAGCAACATCAGGCAGATATGCGACACTCTTCACACGAAACCCAAGTGCGTCGATGGCTCCGTGATCAACCTCGAACGGTTGGAACGTGATATCACCACCGGCCCCGGAGATCGTGACGTCCCCGTCGATTGTGTACATGTCCAGAATGGGCGGATAAGGCGAGCCTTCGGGTTGGATGAAGGCATATCCGAAGCTGCCGTAGAGACGCTCCTGCGTTGGACCATCGGCCCAAACTGCGACGCGGTTTTTCTGGTTAAAGACGATCATTCGGAGATCGTCGATGCCGTGGACGTGGTCGGCATGTCCGTGGGTGTAAATGACCGCGTCAAGCGTGCCGACGTTTTCGGATAAAAGCTGATCGCGCATATCAGGTGAGGTGTCGATGAGGACGCGTGTTGTGCCGCTGCCGGTCGTGCGTTCGACCAGAAGGGAGCAGCGGCGGCGGCGGTTTTTCGGATTGTTCGGATCACAGTCACCCCAGAGCCCGCCGAGGCGTGGCACGCCGCCGGAGGACCCGCAGCCCAAAATGGTGAAGATCAGTTTTGCCATTGGGTTCTCTTGCCCCTCAAATGACGAGGTTGCAAGGGGCGTGGTGCCTAAGTCGGGCTCCACTCTGCCGCTTTGGTGAAAAGGCGGGCAAAGTTGGCTTCGGTTTGAGCGGCGAAGTCTGAGTAGTCCATGTCGTAGACTTGCGCGCCAATAATGGCGGTGTCGGCAACATAACTTGGTTCGTTGCGTTTGCCCCGATTGGGGGGCGGGGCGAGATAGGGCGCGTCGGTTTCTACGAGGATGCGGTCTGCGGGGGCTGCGGCGAAGATATCGCGGAGCTCTTGGCTTTTGGGAAAGGCGGCAATGCCGGACATGGAGAGGTAGAAGCCGAGGTCGAGCGCCGCTTGGGCGAGGGCTGCACCAGACGAGAAGCAGTGCATGACGCAAGTGTAAGCGCCTTTGGCGTGTTCTTCGGTGAGGATGCGGGCCATGTCGTCGTCGGCGTCGCGGGCGTGAACGATGAGCGGCAGCCCGGTTTGGCGTGCAGCCTCGATGTGGACGCGCAAGGACTGCTGCTGAATGTCTTTGCTGTCAGCCGTGTAGTGATAGTCGAGACCGGTTTCGCCGATGCCGACGCATTTAGGGTGCGCGGCTACTTGGAGGAGGTCATCGACTGTGACCAGCGGTTCATCAGCGGCGGACATGGGGTGTGTGCCCGCGGCGAAGAAGATGGGGGTGTAGGTTTCGGCCAGGTGTTGAACTGGGGGCAGGGCGCGGAGTTTGGTGCAGATTGTGACCATGCGGTGGATGCCACGGTCAGCCGCTCGCGACAGAAGGTCATCGATTTCGCCTTCAAATTGAGGGAAATCAAGGTGGCAATGGCTGTCGGTGAGCGGGATGTCTGGACTGGGCGTCGTCATGGGGCTGATATCGGCGCTTTGACTTGGGGGGTCAAGCGGTTGCACCTGCGGTTTCGTTGATTTTCAGAAGGCTGTCGAGGATGAGGCTTTGTGCATCCACATTGACTGCGCGCCCGTGACCAATGCGCTGCGAAAGCTCTTGTTGGAGCGTCGCCCAGCGGCGCGCGGCGTGGGGGTTGGGTGAAAGGCGTTCAAAAACCTCGGCCTCGTTGGACGCGGCGCTGGCAGCTGGAATACCTGTACCGTGGCGAGCCATCCGCGAAAGAGCGAGGTTGAGGAGGTCGAGCGCGACGGTCAGGCGTTCTTCCTGTCCGCGGGCTGTGATGTGTTCGGCGAACTTTCTTGCGGCTGCACGGTCAAGGCTGGGAGTTGTGGCGAGAAGTTGCAGGATTTGATCGTACAATTCCGGTCCATTCTGCGTGATCAATCGGATCGCGGCGCCAACTGAGCCGCCAGACAGTGCGCTGAGTTGCGGATCAGTGTCGGGGTAGCCTGCGGCTGCTAGGGCGGCTTTAAGTGCTGCATCGTCCAACGCTGGCAGCCGAATGTCGCGACAACGAGAGCGGATCGTTGGCAGAAGCCGAGCGGGTGCGTGGCTGATCAGGAGGAGGACAGCGTTCTTCGGCGGCTCTTCGAGGACTTTCAGGAGCGCGTTGGCTGCTGATGGGTTCATGTCGTCGACGCTATCGACAATGACGACGCGGCGGCCGCCGTCAGTGGAGGACAGACCAAAGAAACTGGAAAGTTTGCGAACCTCGTCCACGGTGATTTGGGTCTTGAGGCGTTTCTTGTCGTGGTCCCACGCGCGGCGGATGAGCAGGAGCCCGGGTTCTGAGAGCGCGGCAATACGGTGCGAGACCGGGTGGTCCGGGGAGATTGTAAGCGTGTCAGGCGGGGGCGGAGCATCGCCGAAGAGCCCTGCGTCGGCGGTCTCGATGGGTGTGGCGATCAGGTGCCGCGCGAGACGCCAGGCGAGCGTGGCTTTGCCCACGCCCTTGGGGCCGGCGATGAGCCATGCGTGGTGCATTCGACCGGAGTTGAGAGCTTCAAGAAGTCGATCTTCTGCGGCGTTTTGGCCGAAGAGTTGCAGCGTTTC
>CAYPVG010000264.1:0-6431 GCA_964414085.1 uncultured Boseongicola sp.
GATTGTTCGGCCTTCCATCCTGCCGGCAGATCAAGGGAGAGCGTTGCGTCTAACGGGGCGACGTCAGCGAGTTTGATATCAATTGTTCGGTTTGCAGCGCGCGTGTTTATTACGTCATTTGCAGGCGATAGGCTGGCCGAGGCAGCAGGCACGACAACGGGCGGTGTTTCCAATGGATGTCTGGTTGTCGAGGTTACACCGTGAGCTTCTATGGTAACGGAAAGTGCTGGTTTCTGTGGTGTGTCCGGAAAGTAGGTGTCTGGATAACTGTTTGAGATGTCAGCTGTGTTTGAAAGAGTTAATGATCCGGCCTCATGCGTCCAGTTGTCCGGCAAATCTAAGCAAGTTGAGACATGTGGCTCCGAATAGTCCAATTCTGTTTCGATTGCGGTCGTCTGTCCGGGATATAGAACGTCATCTTTTGTCCAAGCGCTGGCCGAAGCACCCGATGCCAGGAAAATAACGCGAGAGAGTTGGGCTTCCTTTCGCGTCAGCTTGTGGCCAAATGCTGCGCATTCTGCATCGCCGATCGTATCTTGCGCTTTGCGCAAGTGAAGGAGCGCCTTGCTGGCCGCTGAAATGATTTCTGTGGAGTCTGGGAAAGCGGAGATGGCAGTTTCGATGTTGGCCTGTGCCTCGCGAAGGTCTTGAGAGGCTTCGGAGAGATCGGAGAGACGAGTTGCCAACCCTGACGATACTTCCGTGTCTTCGCCATCAAGGCGCGTATGCGCGAGATGGAGTGGGAAGTCGGTGTCGGCCCCATGTGGTACCCAGCGGCCCATGGCTTGGGTGGCGTGCATCGCGCGGGATTGTTGGCCTATTTGTGCGTAGCTCCATCCGGTTACAGGATCTTTTCCTTTGCCTGGTACAACCAAAGTTGCAGGAGGAGGGGGGAGGTCATCGTCGTAAGCCTGGCCGGCACCGGACCATGCTGGCAGGTACATCTTCTTGACGGACCAGACGGGAAGTTCGCAGCCAGTGAAATTCGGGTCGGCTGCCAGTTCTATCACGTCATGGGCGGCTTCAGTCATGGCGCGGTGGTGACCGTGCTGCCCGGGTATGTCTAGAAAGGTCGGACAGATGATGTCAGGACGTTCGGTCCGGATGATGTGGACGAAGCGCTCGAGTGTGCGGTCACGTCCCCATTTGGCGAGAGTCTCAACGCCGCTCTTGGAAAAGCCGAAGTCGAATATCGAGTCGTCGGGTGCGGTAGAGAGCCAATACATCCGTAGGTCAAGCGGATCACAGGCCGCCTCCATTTCGGCTGTTCTAAGGACGCCAAGGGCTTCGGTCGCTTCGGTTCCAATATCGTTCTGCCCGCCCTCGCCTCGGGTTGAACAGGCATACGAGATGTCAATTCCATCCCGGAACCTAAGTGCGGCAAGCATTGCCGAGGTTTCGTCGTCGGGATGTGCGCCCGTGTTCATGAATGAGACGGTGCTTTTCAGCGCGGTGAGTGCTTTCCAAAGCGCGACTATGCGCGGGGCGCCTTGTGATTTTGCAATCCTGTCTTTGTCGGAACGTGGCATGGTGTGTCTGTTCAGCGAGTGGGCGCGAGGTGTGGGGAAAGGGACGAGTTCAGTGCGAGTGCGGCAGCGCCGAGCGTGGCGGTCATACGGCCGGTGCGGCCGCTTTGAAGGCGGGGTGCGTCGGTGTCGGGGCGATTGGACACAGATTGGTCAGGCAAGACGCAGTTGTCGACCAGGTGTTCGAGAACAGCGGTGGGCATGGCGCCACCGAGGATGATTGTCTCGGGGTCGAACAGGTTTTCAACGATGGTGACAGCCATTGCTAATGCTTGCGAAGCTTGCCCGAGCCAGTCGATTAAATCATTGTCGCCATTCAAAAAAAGCGTGTCCAAAGCGTCAAAATCTTTAGCACTTTTGTGTTTGCTCAACATGTGCGTCTGGACGGACAAGCGGCTTAGAGCGCTTTCGAGGTTTCCGTTTGTGCCGGGCATGGGGATATGGCCGATTTCACCGGCATTCCCAAATGCCCCTTGGATCAACTGGCCGTTGCTGACGAGGCCGAGCCCCAATCCTGCGCCGAAGTAGAGGTAAGCGTAATTTGAAAGACCTTGTGCGACGCCATTCAATCGTTCGGCCATGGCGGCGGCGTTGGCGTCATTGCTTACTTCAACAGGCAGGCCGAGTGCATCGGAGAAAAGAGCGGACGGATCAACGTCTTGCCAGCCGCGAAGATCAGACCCGTTGCCCGTAATTCCGGTTTTCCCAAAGGGTCCGGGCATCACGATACCTGCGCCGAGCGTTCGTGTCTTTGCAGCAGGTTCGCTTTGAATCGCTTCCGCTTGCAGGCGACGCACGTGTTTGAGAACGGCCTCTGGCCGTGTGCTTTCAAGCGACAGGCGTTTTGTCATGAGCGCCGTGCCTTCTAAATCGAGTAGGGCCCCCAAAACTGCGTCGGGCCGGACTTCTAGTCCTAGTGCAAAGCCGCCTTTCGCGTTCAAGGCATACTGTTTGGCAGGTAGGCCGCGCCCTGACACGACTTGCCCACGCTCGGTTAAGAGGCCTTCCGTAGCGAGATCCGCAATGATGTTGCTGACCGCTTGGGTCGACAAGGAAAGAACGCGCGCGATTTCTGCGCGCCCCATGGTGCCAGCTTTGCGAATTTGATCAAGCACAGCACGCCTGTTTCTCAGACGGGACCGTTCGGCATTGCTGCCTTGCTGTGCAGTGTGTGTGAACATTGTTTCGGATTAACTCCAATCAATTGAATAATCAATCCAGTTGAGTTAATCCGGATATAGGAATCACAAAACCAATAAATATCACCAAGGGAGTTTCCGTATGAAAACCAAGTTTAAAGGGGCGGCATTTGCTGCTTTGACCTCGGCCACGGCGTTGTTTGCGACAAGCGCCAGCGCTGTTGAAATTGAATACTGGCAGTATTTCTTTGATGCGCGGGTCACCGCGATGGAGCAGCTGATCGAGAATTTTGAAGCTGCGAACCCAGACATCACTGTGACGATGACACATTTCCCGTACGCAGATTATCGTACGAAGGTTGCCGCCGCGATCCCAGCGGGTGAGGGCCCAGATGTTGTTCAGCTCTTCTACGGTTGGTTGAACGACTATGTTCAGGCGGAACTGATCCAGCCTTTGCCGACGGATACGTTCCCAGCGTCGATGGTGGATGAAGAATTCTTCCCGATGGTTCAGGCCATGAAGGACGGTGACGCGTATTGGGCGCTTCCCACAGCTGTGCGTTCTCTCGCATTGTTCTACAACGAGCGCTTGTTGGAAGAGGCAGGCGTTGAGCCGCCAACAAATATGGAAGAATTCATGGCTGCGGCGGCTGCGATGACCAAGACTGATGCCGCGGGCAACCTTACTCAGGTTGGTATCACCGCGGGTATGACCGCACAGGATCACCATTGGTGGCGCGAGGGTCTGATCCGTCAGTTTGGTGGCGAGCCGTACACCAACGACTATCAAACGGTGAACTACAATTCGGAAGCTGGTTTGAAGGCGTTGGAGTTCTACACCAACATGTTCGAGAGCGACGATCCTGTGTCAGCCATCGGCTTTATGGACGAGCCTCAGGCCGCCTTTAAGGCCGGTCGCGCGGGCATGCACATCGACGGATCGTTCCGTATTGGCTCGCTCAACAAGACGCGAGGCCTGAAGTGGGGCGTGACCGAGCTTCCAGCCATGGCTGACGGCACGCGGTCGAATTATTCGTCTTACTGGGTGAATGCGATCACCACAAAGGCCGAAGGCGAGAAGTATGACGCCGCCGTGAAGTTCATGGAGTACGTGACGTCTGATGAAGCCATGCAGATTTGGCTAGATGTTGTGGGTGAGCTTCCCGCCAAGCCGTCTGTCGGACTGACCGAAGCGAACGCAAACGACGATACGTTTGGACCGTTCATCAAAGGTCTGGCCTATGCAAATACCACCAAGTTCGCCAACGAGAGTGCTCAGCGACAGCTGATGGTCGAGATGGTTGAGCGTATTCAGCTTCAGGACATGAGCCTTGCAGACAGCCTTGCCATTGCGGCTGAAGCTGAACAGAAGATGCTTGACGAGTACTACAGCAACTAATCGCTGTGTAAGGCGCGGCCCTGCCTCTCCCTGTCGGGGCCGCGCTACACTACGCTGCTAAGGCGCAATCCATGTACCGCAACCTGACCATTCGGCAAAAACAGATCGTCTGGGCCTGGGCCTTTCTGGCTCTGCCCGTGATTTTTTATGTGGTGATCCGTTTTTACCCGACGGCCAATGCGGTGGTGATCAGCTTTCAGAACTGGAACCTACTTGGGGACCGCACTTGGGCTGGGTTGGAGAACTACGAGAAACTGGTCAACGATCCTGTGTTCTGGAAAGTGTTTAAGAACACCTTCCTGTATTTGCTGATCGGTACGCCGATCAGCCTCCTGATCTCATTCGTCATTGCCTATCACCTCGACAAGACACGTTTCATGCATGGCTTTTTGCGCATGCTTTACTTTTTGCCGTTCATGACGAGTGCGGTGGCAATGGCTTGGGTTTGGCGGTGGTTTTATCAGGATGTGCCCATTGGCTTGTTCAATAACATCCTGGCCGGGTTTGGGATTCCTCAAATCAGTTTTCTGAATTCAACGACGAACGCCTTGCCGTCCATCTTGGCACCAGCAGTTTGGGCGGGCCTTGGATTTCAGGTCATTATTTTCATGGCGGGTCTGCGTGCCATTCCTGTGAGCTACTACGAGGCCGCAAAGATCGATGGTGTTGGATGGTGGACGGTGCTGACACAGATCACATTGCCGCTGCTGCGTCCCACAATCGTGTTCATTGTCGTATTTTCGTCGATCGGCTTCCTTCGGATTTTCGATCACGTGTTCAACATGACGACGAACAATCCCGGCGGGCCGCTGAATTCGACGAAGCCGCTTGTGTTGATGATTTACGACACGGCGTTCAACGGGTTCGATATGGGTTATGCCGCTGCACAGACGGTGGTTCTGTTTACTATCCTCTTGATCGTATCGCTCATCCAGTTGCGACTTTTGAGAAGTAACTGATGGTCGCTGTCGCAGATACTCCGCGTGCCACCTCGGACGCATTGCTAAACGCAGAGCCGTCTCGCAAGCCGCGGAATATGGGGCAGATTCTGCGTTGGCTCATCCTGTTCATCGGCGGTGTTCTTATGGTGATGCCGATCGCCTACATGATCTCAACGTCGCTGAAGTGGCCGCATGAGGTTTACAATGTCAATCTGATCCCGGAAGAGCCGACGATTGAAAACTATACGTTCGTCCTGGAGGACGGGCGGTTTTACTGGTGGTTTGTAAATTCGATTATCATTGCGACGATCACGACGATCTCGAACCTGCTGTTTGACTCACTGGTGGGTTACACGCTGTGCAAATTCCGCTTTCCGGGGCGCACGATTGTCTTCATTGCGATCCTGTCGACGCTCATGATCCCAACCGAGATGTTGGTGATCCCTTGGTATCTGATGAGCCAGAGCTTTGGGTGGTTGGACAGCTATTGGGGGATCATGTTCCCGGGCATGATGACCGCGTTTGGCACGTTTCTGATGAAGCAGTTTTTCGAGAGTGTGCCGGATGACTTCATTGAAGCTGCGCGGATTGATGGGCTGAATGAACTGCAGATTTGGTGGACAGTCGCAATGCCATTGGTGAAGCCGGCCTTGGCCGCTTTGGCGATCTTTGTTTTCCTCGGGAACTGGACGGCGTTTCTTTGGCCGCTGATCGTGACCAACTCGGTCGATATGTACACGATCCCTGTTGGTCTTTCGGGCTTCGGCGATGAAGCGGATGTGGCGTGGGAGTTGATTATGACCGGGGCGGCGATCAGCACGATACCAACGTTGGTCGTGTTCCTAATCTTCCAGCGTTTCATCATTCGCGGCGTTGTAATGGCGGGGTTGAAGGGATGACGGATAAAAGCGTATTCCCCGATCCGGTCTACATGCGCACTGTGCTCGCGCCGCTTTTTGAAGGTGTGAAGACCCACTATGCAGCGCATATGGGCACAATTAATCGCGCGCACCTCGTGATGCTTGTCGAAACCGGAATTCTCTCGCGGGAGAACGGCGCTAAGATTGCTGCTGCGTTGCAAGCGATTGAAGTTGAAACAGACGTGGAGGCATTGGAATACACGGGCGAGTATGAGGACTATTTCTTTCTCGTTGAGGCCGAATTGAAGCGCCGCTTGGGTGATCTTGGCGGTGCTTTGCATACGGCGCGATCCCGAAACGACATGGATCATACGTTGTTCAAGATGGCTCTGCGCGGGCGGGCGGAAGCGTTGCTTGCCGGGGTCATGGGTCTGTCCGCTGCTCTGACGGAGAAGGCACGTGCTGAGGCCGAGACGTTGATCGTTGCCTATACGCACGGTCAGCCTGCGCAGCCGACAACCTTTGGGCACTACCTCGGAGCGGCGATTGAGGTTTTGAATCGAGAC
>CAYPVG010000265.1:0-2680 GCA_964414085.1 uncultured Boseongicola sp.
ACCGCCTCATGGCGTCCGGCGAGTACGAGTTGGCGCTGAAGGCCTACTACCGAGCGGCCGCTGAACAGGGCGTCAACGTGGACGTTTTGTCCGCGATCGGATCGGCGAACTTGCAACTGGGTCGGCTCGGACAAGCCGAGCAAATCCTGCGGCGGGCGACCGAGTTGGATGAAACCTTCCCGCCTGCATGGAACAACCTCGGTGTTGTTCTCATGGAAACTGGCAATTTTGGCGAGGCGAGCCGTGTCTTTCGGATCGCATTCGCGCTCGACAATGGAGAAAGCGCGGAAATTCGCGACAATCTGCGCTTAGCCCTCGCAAAACTTGGCGATCCAACGTATTCTGAGCCCGAGAATGATTTCCGCTTGGTGCGGCGCGGTCCGGGCTTTTTCCAGATCCTGTCGACACCCGAGACCCCATAAAGAGGGCAGACAGCGGAGTTGAGCAGAAAAGGGACTGAGCATCATGTGCCGGTACACACTTCCACTTGTCGTCATTTCAAGCCTGACATTGGCCGCCTGTGGGCCTCAAACACAGACAGACGAGGAACTCGCGCAGGCATTGCAAGACGTCAATGCAATTGATGAAACCAACCTCAACGATGTGATGTTGACCGTCGCGGATCCCGATGAAGCGGTCGCCTATTTCCAAAGAACGCTTGCCGTAAACCCAGGCCGGATTGACCTGGCCCGGGGCCTCGCCATCTCGCTTGTACGGTCCGGAAAATCTACGGCAGCCGCATCCGCCTGGGCCAACGTTCTGGAAATGGAAGGCGCAACAAATGAGGACCGCGTTGAATATGCTGACGCTTTAATCCGCGCAAACCAATGGGACCGCGCCGAGGAAGAGTTGGATAAAATTCCCCCGACGCACGAGACATTCAAACGCTATCGCCTGGAAGCTATGGTTGCGGATAGCAACCAGGAATGGACGAAGGCCGACAGTTTCTACGAGATCGCCGTAGGCCTTACCACAAGACCGTCGGGCACACTCAATAACTGGGGATACAGCCATCTCACACGCGGTAATTTTTCAGAAGCCGAACGCTTGTTCGGTGAGGCACTGACCTACGACAGCACGATGTTTACAGCCAAGAACAACCTTGTTTTGGCCCGAGCTGCGCAGCGCCGTTACGACATGCCAGTCGTTCCGATGACACAGACAGAGCGCGCTCAGTTGATCCACACAGCCGCGCTGTCAGCGATCAAACAAGGCGACGTCAACACTGGCAAAAGCTTGCTACAAGAGGCGATTGATACGCATCCGCAGTTCTTCGAAGCTGCTGTTCGTAGCCTTGAAGCCCTTGAAAACTCTGCAACAAATTAACGGAGCCAATTCGAAATGGTGACCACCTGGACCGAGGCGGCCTGGTTCCTGCCGTTTGTCATCCCGATCGCAATCTGGGTTGCGTGGAGCGATATGTCATCCATGAAGATCCCGAACAAAGCTGTGTTGGCTTTGCTGGCCGTCTTTGCGGTCGTGGGTCTGATTGCGCTGCCGTTCACGGAATACCTTTGGCGATGGGCGCACTTTGCAGTCGTGATTGTGATTACATTTGTGCTGAGTTCGCTCCGCGTAATGGGCGCAGGAGATGCCAAGTTCGCGGCCGCGATGGCACCCTTTATCGCCTTCGCAGATTGGCAGCCCTTCATGTTCCTACTCGGCGCCACAATCATCGCGGCATTCATCATTCATCGCGTTGCCAAGGCCACCGGCATTCGCAACATGGTTCCTGAATGGGAAAGCTGGACGCGCAAGGAATTCCCCATGGGCATGGCCCTTGCTCCGTCTCTTGTCTTCTATCTTGCGATTGCGTTCTTTCAGGGCTGATTGACCGTAAACAACGCCATCAAATCTGTATCCGCAATTGTCGTAAGCTGCAGATCAGCCTCGTTTAGTTCGCCGATAATTATGTTGCGCGCTTCTGGCACAAATCCGCACTTTGGTATCACGAGGTAATCGGCGTTCTCCAACCCTGAGAGATTGCCGTAATACCACGGAGCTCCACCCTGAAGTGGCTCATAGGGCCCAAACAACCAGAACGCTGCCAGGATATCTGCTACAAACAGCTGGCTGCCTTCAGGTGTATTCAATCGAGCAAGTTCTTTTGAGAGCGCGTCAAACCATGAATGCGTGCCGGCCATAAGCTGACACTCTGGAAACTCGATGCCATTCAGCACCAGAAGATCCGCGCGATTTGCAGCTTCGCGATAGTCAAACCAAACACTTCCTTCGACGTCGAGTTGGACCAGGGCGGAGACCGTTGTGGCACGCGTTTTCGCCGTCGCGATATCCAAGTGATCAGGCTGCGCCGGCAAGAGCGGCGAGAAGTCCGAGATATCTTGTGCACCGTGACGCACCGGCGACATCACCATGTTCATCGCCGAAGGCAAAAACAAAAGCAGAGCGGCCGTCGCAACCGATGTCATTGCGATCCGCAAATCCAACCCGCGATGCACCTTTTCTCCCAATGCCGGGCGCAACATGATGAGAAGCACGGCAATCGGGAACAGCCATTTCGGATCATTCCCGTAGTTCTGATATGTAATGTAAAAGCATCTGGGGATGAGAAGAACCATTCCCAAAGCTTCAGCATCAAGGTCAGATCGTCTCACAAGCAGGAATGCGAGAAACGCGATAATGGAAAGCCCAATAGTCTCGGCGCTTCCGACAAGCTCAT
>CAYPVG010000266.1:0-2906 GCA_964414085.1 uncultured Boseongicola sp.
CGGTTTTGGAGAACGTCGTTTTAGGGGCTGAGGATGGTTCGCGCTTGAGACCGTCCTTGTCAAAAGCGCGCAAGCTTTTGAAGGAGCTTGCTGAAGAATACGAACTAGACGTCGATCCCGACAAAAAGATTGAAGATATCGGCGTTGGCATGCAGCAGCGTGTCGAGATCCTGAAGGCACTGTACCGCAAGGCTGAGATCCTGATTTTGGACGAGCCAACGGGAGTTCTCACACCTTCCGAGGCTGATCACCTGTTCCGTATTCTGAGAGGCCTGAAAGACGAGGGCAAAACGATCATCCTGATCACGCACAAGCTGCGCGAGATCATGGACGTGACCGACACAGTGAGTGTGATGCGCCGTGGTGAGATGACGGCAACTGTGAAGACAAAAGATACATCGCCCGAGCAACTCGCTGAGATGATGGTCGGACGTAAGGTGTTGTTGCGGGTGGATAAAAAGCCAGCGACACCTTACGCAAAGGTGCTGGAGGTCAAGAACCTAAGGGTGAAGGACGAAAGCGGTGTTGAACGCTTGAAGGGCGTTTCTCTCGATGTGCACGGTGGCGAAATCGTCGGCATCGCGGGCGTCGCCGGGAATGGGCAATCAGAGTTGCTGGAAGTTCTTGGTGGGTATCGCCGCGCCAAAGGAGAGGTTTCGCTCAACGGCGAAAAGATAGACCTGACAGGCCGAAAGTCGGACGGGCAATCGCGGCGCAAGAATGGTATCGCGCATGTGCCAGAGGACCGCCATCGCGAGGGGCTGATCCTGGATTTCCAAGCTTGGGAGAATATGGCGTTTGGTTACCACAATGATGCGGAGTACCAGAAAAATAGATGGCTGATGGACAACCGGGCCATTCGCAAAGATACCGCTGAAAAGATGGAGCGCTTCGATGTGCGCCCCCCCATCCCGTCGCTCAATGCAAAGAACTTCTCGGGCGGCAACCAGCAGAAGATCGTGTTGGCGCGGGAAATCGAACGAAACCCCGAATTGCTCCTAGTCGGGCAGCCAACGCGCGGTGTGGACATTGGTGCAATCGAATTTATCCACCAACAGCTTGTAGCTTTGAGGGACCGCGGGAAGGCGATCCTCTTGGTTTCAGTAGAGCTGGACGAGATCATGTCGCTTGCCGATCGGATCGTCGTGATGTTCGACGGGCAGATCATGGGCGAGCGGCTGGCCGGCCAGACCGATGAGAGAGAGCTTGGCCTTCTTATGGCCGGTGTGACGGACACGGGCCGGTCGCCGTTGGTGCAAGGCTCTTCGGGCGCGATGCGGGTCGGAAACCCGGGACAGGGAGCATAAACGATGGACGTGATCCCAAAGTGGGCTGATGCCCTTCTCATTCCCCTGATCTCGATCGCGATTGCGTTCCTGATTTCGGCCGGCGTCATCGTTGCCATCGGAGAAGACCCGATGATGGCGCTGAACACGATGGTGACAGGTGCGCTCGGGTCGTCTTATGGCTGGGGCTATACCCTTTATTACACGACGAACTTCATCTTTACTGGGCTGGCAGTGGCCGTGGCGTTCCACGCGCGTCTGTTCAACATCGGTGGCGAAGGTCAGGCGATGTTGGGTGGCGTCGGTGTGGCTTTGGTCTGCCTCTTCATTCCATTTCCGCACTGGATACTGGCGTTGCCTGTTGCGTTGCTGGGTGGAGCATTGTTTGGGGCCGCATGGGCCGCGATACCGGCCTATCTACAGGCCAAGCGCGGCAGCCACATCGTGATCACGACGATCATGTTCAACTTTATCGCTGGCTCGCTCTTGGTATTCCTGCTTGTTGAAGTGCTGAAACCAGCCGGGGCTATGGACCCGGCGACAGCGAAGTTCCCAGAAGGCACGCACCTGCCCACGTTCCAGGACATGTTCAGTTTTGGCGAAAAGCCGATGTTCCGGGGCGCGCCTGCGAACGTCACGTTCTTTGTCGCGTTGCTATCCTGCTTTGCGGTCTGGCTGCTTATCTGGCGCACACGTCTTGGCTACGCGATCCGGGCGTACGGCCACAGCGAACCAGCAGCGCTCTATGCCGGCATCTCACCAACTCGGATCATCATGATCGCTATGCTGATCTCCGGCGCCCTTTCGGGCATGATGGCTATCAACGCTGTGATGGGCGAGGCAGAACGCCTTGTTCTTAACTCAGTCGAAGGGGCCGGTTTTATCGGGATCGCGGTGGCGTTGATGGGAAGATCGCATCCGTTTGGCGTGCTCCTGGCAGCTCTTTTGTTCGGGTTCCTGTATCAAGGCGGCGCAGAATTACGCCTTTGGACGAGCATTCCACGCGAGCTGATCGTGGTGATCCAGGCGCTTGTCATCCTGTTCACTGGTGCTCTCGACAACATGGTTCGGATGCCACTTGAGAAGTTCTTCCTTATGTTCCGGCGGAAAGCGCCGGAAGGGGCGGAGTAACTGACATGGATCTACTGACTCTTCTCCAAATCTCAGACACCGCTGTTCGCTTCGCGATCCCACTTCTTTTTGCTTGCCTTGCAGGTCTGTTCTCGGAACGCGCGGGCATCTTCGACATTGGCCTTGAAGGCAAGATGTTGGCCGCTGCGTTCTTTTCAGCAGCTTTCGCTGCCATCACCGGGAACGTTTGGATGGGTTTGGCCGCGGGCATCGGGGCGTCGTTGTCGCTCTCGATCATTCACGGGCTTGCTTCGATTACCTTCCGCGGCAACCAGCTGATCTCGGGCGTGGCGATCAACTTCCTTGCGGCGGGTCTAACAGTGCTGATCGCTCAGGACTGGTTCCAACAGGGTGGCCGAACACCATCTCTGTCAGCTTTCGGCCCCAACGCGCGCTTCAATTCGATCGAATTGCCCTACGCGGACCAGATGCAAGACGCAGGCGCGCTTGGCCTCGTCTACTCCGAATTGATCTCGGGCCACTCGATCC
>CAYPVG010000267.1:0-2973 GCA_964414085.1 uncultured Boseongicola sp.
GTTGTCAGTTCCTGGTTCATTTCAAATCCTTAAAGGCTAGCGTTCGAGAAGAGAGGAGTGGGAGGGGCCGTTATTCGGCCGCCATCCCGCTTTCATCCTCGTCGTCCTCGATCGTATCCAGGAGTTCCATGTTGAGGCCGAGACCCCGGACTTCCTTGACCAACACGTTGAACGATTCTGGCACACCGGCTTCGAAGTTGTCCTCGCCCTTGACGATCGACTCGTAGACCTTGGTCCGGCCTGCAACGTCGTCCGACTTGACGGTGAGCATCTCCTGCAGCGTGTAAGCTGCGCCGTAAGCTTCCAGCGCCCAGACTTCCATTTCCCCGAAACGCTGGCCGCCGAACTGGGCTTTACCACCCAGAGGCTGCTGCGTGACAAGGCTGTAAGGCCCGGTGGAACGCGCGTGAATCTTGTCGTCAACCAGGTGGTGCAGCTTCAAGAGGTACTTGATGCCAACAGTCACCTTCCGCGAGAACTGCTCGCCGGTGCGTCCGTCGAACAAGTCCGACTGACCGCTTTCGCTAAAGCCTGCACGGGTCAACGCATCGTTCACGTCAGCTTCTTTGGCGCCGTCAAAGACCGGGGTTGCAATCGGAACACCGCGCGTGGCGTTGCTCGCAACTTCAACCAGACGGTCTTCATCAAGACCTTTGATGCCGTCATCATAAACGTCATCGCCGTAAGCGATCTTCATTGCGTCACGAACTGGCGTCATGTCACCCGAACGGCGGTACTCACCCAGAGCTTCGTCAATCTGGATACCCAGACCGCGCGATGCCCAACCCATGTGGGTTTCAAGGATCTGTCCGACGTTCATACGCGAAGGCACACCCAGCGGGTTCAACACGAAATCGACCGGAGTACCGTCACCGAGGAACGGCATGTCCTCCATCGGTACCACTTTCGAGATCACACCTTTGTTGCCGTGACGACCAGCCATCTTGTCGCCCGGCTGAAGCTTGCGCTTCACGGCCACAAAGACTTTGACCATCTTCATCACACCCGGTGGAAGGTCATCGCCGCGGCGCACCTTCTCAACCTTGTCTTCAAAGCGATGATCCAGAGCACGCTTCTGCGCCTCGTACTGCGCGTTCAGGGCTTCGATCTGCTGTGCTTCTTCCTCTTCGGAAATCGCAAGCTGCCACCACTGACCACGGCTGAGGCTTTCAAGCAGTTCCTCGTCGATCTTCGACTTCGGCTTGACGCCTTTCGGACCCTTCACAGCAACTTTGCCAAGCAGACGATCTTTCAGACGCGCGTAGATGTTGCGCTCAAGTATGGCGAGCTCGTCGTCCCGGTCGCGGGCCAGACGTTCGACTTCCTCACGCTCGATCTGCAACGCACGTTCGTCTTTCTCGACGCCGTGACGGTTGAAGACGCGAACCTCAACGATAGTACCAAAGTCACCTGGCGGCAGACGCAGCGACGTGTCGCGCACGTCGGATGCTTTCTCACCGAAGATGGCACGCAGAAGTTTCTCTTCCGGCGTCATCGGGCTTTCGCCCTTCGGCGTGATCTTACCAACCAGAATGTCACCTGGGCCAACCTCAGCGCCGATGTACACGATGCCCGCCTCGTCGAGGTTGCGCAGCGCTTCTTCACCAACGTTCGGGATGTCGCGTGTGATCTCTTCAGGACCAAGCTTCGTGTCACGAGCGGCGACTTCGAACTCCTCGATGTGGATCGAGGTGAACACGTCGTCGCGGACAATACGCTCGGAGATCAGGATCGAGTCCTCGTAGTTGTAACCATTCCACGGCATGAAGGCGACGACGACGTTCTTGCCGAGCGCCAGTTCACCGATATCGGTAGACGGACCGTCTGCAATCACTTCGTTCTTGCCAACCGTGTCACCTACTTTCACCAACGGACGCTGGTTGATGCAGGTGTTCTGGTTCGAGCGCTGGAATTTACGCAGACGATAGATGTCCACGCCCGGGTCACCCGGCTCCAGATCAGCAGTAGCACGCACAACGATACGCTGGGCGTCAACCTGGTCGATGATACCAGCACGACGCGCCATGATGGCAGCACCGGAGTCCTTGGCCACAACTTCCTCAATACCCGTACCAACAAGCGGAGCTTCCGCCTGCAAAAGTGGTACGGCCTGACGTTGCATGTTCGAGCCCATGAGAGCGCGGTTGGCGTCGTCATTCTCGAGGAACGGAATGAGCGAAGCCGCAACAGACACCAGCTGCTTTGGAGAAACGTCAATCAAATCAACGCTTTCACGCTGCGCCATCGTGTATTCGCCGGACTGGCGCGTGTTCACAAGATCATTGATGAACTTGCCGTTCTCATCCAGCGTCGCGTTCGCCTGAGCAACGGTGTGACGCTGTTCCTCGGTTGCCGACATGTACTGAACTTCGTCAGTCACGTGACCGTCGACCACCTTGCGATACGGCGTTTCGATAAAGCCGTACTTGTTCACGCGGGCAAACGTCGCGAGCGAGTTGATCAGACCGATGTTCGGACCTTCCGGCGTCTCAATCGGGCACATCCGGCCGTAATGGGTCGGGTGCACGTCGCGCACCTCAAAGCCTGCACGTTCTCGTGTCAGACCGCCTGGCCCAAGTGCCGACAGGCGACGCTTGTGCGTGACTTCCGACAGCGGGTTGGTTTGGTCCATGAATTGGCTCAGCTGCGACGAGCCGAAGAATTCACGAACCGCAGCAGCAGCCGGCTTCGCATTGATCAGATCCTGCGGCATGACGGTGTCGATTTCGACGGATGACATACGCTCTTTGATCGCGCGCTCCATGCGCAGCAGACCAACGCGGTACTGGTTTTCCATCAGCTCGCCGACCGAGCGCACGCGGCGGTTGCCCAGGTGGTCGATATCGTCGATGTCGCCCTTGCCGTCGCGCAGTTCTACCGGCGCGCGGATACAGGCCAAGATGTCTTCCTTGCGCAGCGTGCGCTGCGTGTCTTCGGCATCGATGTTCAGGCGCATGTTCATCTTCACGCGAC
>CAYPVG010000268.1:0-4604 GCA_964414085.1 uncultured Boseongicola sp.
ATGATGGGTACTGGCGAAGCGACCGGTGAAGATCGCGCTATCCAAGCTGCAGAAAAAGCCATCGCGAACCCACTGCTCGACGAGATCAGCCTCAAGGGTGCGAAGGGCGTGTTGATCAACATCACCGGTGCCGAGGACCTGACGCTCTTCGAACTGGACGAAGCCGCCAACCGTATTCGCGAAGAGGTGGATGCGGATGCGAATATCATTGTTGGCTCGACCTTGGATGCGACGATGGACGGAGCAATGCGCGTCAGCGTTGTGGCCACAGGCATCGACGCAAACGCAAACGTGCACGACACGCCGATCCAGCGTCGTAAACTGTCCGAGCCATTGGCACAGCAGCCAGCAGCGCCAGTTGACGAACCTGTTGTGCCAGCTGCCGCTCCGGCAGTTGCTGCCGCGGCTGCACCGGCCGCTGAGACAGACGAGCCTCTGCTCTTTGAAGACATTCCACCTGCAACAGATGACGGTCTGCCGCCACCGGCTTACCAGCCGCAAGTGGCACAAGAACCAATGCCTGCGGCGGCACCGGCGCCCGCCGCATCTGCCCCAGCCGCGCGTCCGGCTCCTGGCACACCATCGCCAGAAGCGCTCGCACGCTTGGAACGTGTTACCGGCCGTGCACCAGGGTCCATGGCAGGACATGTGCCGGGTGAAGCACGGGCGACCTCGTCTCCAGCGGCCTCTGCAACGTCTGCGCCAGCACCGGCTCAGGAAGAGCGTCCGCGCTTCGGTATCAACAACCTGATCAATCGGATGTCCGGTGCTCCATCGGGCGACCGCCAGCCTCAACCAGCGCGCCAACAGCCGAGTGTCTCGGCACCAGCAAGCCCTTCACAAGCGCCGGAAGAGCAGGAGCGGATTGAAATTCCAGCGTTCCTACGGCGTCAGGCGAACTGACGTCACGTCACAAAGCACCTTTGGAAAGGTCGGCGCTTGCCGGCCTTTTTTCTTTTAATTTTAGACAGATACCCCGATGTGTTGCGGCCTTTGGCGGCAAATCGCTCAATTGTAACGGACATGTTTCAGACTGTTGCAATGATTGTGTTGAGGGTGTGCACGGCCCCGCATAGGGAGGAAGCGTCGGATGGGAGGCAGTGTCCGGCCAAAATAAGCAGGTTTATCGTGCAAACAACTTTGAAATCTTCTGTGACCTTTACCGGCGCCGGTTTGCATACCGGGCGACGTGTCCGTATGACCATTCAGCCGGCTTCGGCCGAGTATGGCATCTGGTTTCATCGCACTGATGTAGAGGACCGTGATGCGTTGATCCCGGCGCGCTGGAATGCAGTGGATGACACTCAGCTTTGCACCCGTATCGCCAATGGCGACGGAGTGACTGTCTCGACAATTGAACACGTCATGGCTGCGTTAGCAGGCTGTGGCGTTCACAATGCTCTGGTAGAAATTGACGGCCCTGAAGTGCCGCTGCTTGACGGATCTTCTGCCCAGTTCGTCTCCGGCATTCTGGAGCGCGGTTTGGTACAACTCGATGCGCCGGTGCGCATGATTGAAATCTTGAAGCCTGTGACGGTCTCGCGCAATGGCGCGACCGCGACGCTTTCTCCAAGCGATCGCTTCACTATCGATTTTGAGATCGATTTTGTTGACGCAGCAATTGGTCATCAAGAGAAATCCCTGGATATGGCAAACGGCGCATTCGTTCGCGAGCTTTGCGACAGTCGTACGTTCTGCCGAAAAGCTGACATCGACGCCATGCGCGCGCGCGGCTTGATCGTTGGCGGCGACGTCACGTCTGCTGTGGTCGTCGACGGTGATGCGGTTGTGACACCCGGTGGCATGCGCCACCAGGACGAACCGGTTCGCCACAAAATGCTGGACGCACTTGGCGATCTCTTTCTAGCCGGTGGACCCATTTTGGGTCGCTACACAGGCGAGCGTGCGGGTCACGCTATGACCAACTTGCTTTTGCGCGCGCTGTTCTCCGATCCGAGTGCTTATCGCTTGGTCGAATGTGACGCTGGCTTTGCTGCGCGGCTTCCTGGTTCGGGACTTAGCGAAGCAGACTATGGACTGATCGCTGCGTAACTTGTGACGCACTATCGGAAAGACCGTTTTGCCCCGGATTTTTCTGTGCTACCAAACCCTTGATAAGGTCCGAGGAAAACGGTGCAGATGCGTATCGGTGGGGTGATTCTGAAAAAGCAGGCGATAATGCTGGCATCGGTGCTGGCACTTGCGGCGTGTTCAGGGTTTGGCGACCGCGAAGAAGGTCGACCTCTCGATAGTCTTTCACCGGAAGAACTTTTCACATTGGCCGAGTTCGAGCTTGAAGCGAATGGCAACCCAGAGGAAGCCGCGCGCTTTTTCGGCGAGGTTGAGCGGCTCTATCCGTATTCGGAACTTGCGCGTCGCGCTCTGGTAATGCAGGCGTTTTCCTATCATCGCGACCAAGATTACGAGTCCAGCCGCGGTGCTGCCGAGCGCTTTCTGGCGACTTATCCGGCCGATTTGGATGCATCGTGGGCGCAGTATTTAGTGGCTTTGTCGTACTACGATCAGATCGACGATGTAGGTCGCGATCAAGGGCTGACATTTCAGGCGCTCCAGTCGCTGCGAGAAGTTATCGAGCGATACCCCGACAGTGAATATGCACGTTCTGCTATCCTTAAGTTCGATCTGGCATTTGACCACCTGGGTGGGAAAGAAATGGAAGTCGGACGCTACTATTTGAAGCGTGGGCATTACGTCGCCGCCGTGAACAGATTCCGCGTAGTTGTCGAGGACTTTCAAACAACCACCCACACGCCCGAGGCGCTGCATCGCTTGGTGGAAGCCTACCTTTCGTTGGGCTTAAATGAGGAAGCTCAAACGGCCGGCGCGATCCTTGGCTTCAACTTTCAGTCGACGGTCTGGTATGAGGACAGCTTTGCGCTTCTGACCGGGTGGGGACTGAGACCGGAAGCTGCCGGAGACAGCTGGTTGTCTTCGATCTGGCGGCAAGTCGTCCGCGGCGAATGGCTCTGACACCATGCTGAGAAGTCTCGACATCCGGGACATGCTGATTATCGACCGGTTGGAGCTGTCGCTTGAACCGGGTTTAAATGTGCTGACCGGGGAAACCGGGGCGGGCAAGTCTATCTTATTGGATTCCTTGGGGTTTGTGCTTGGTTGGCGCGGACGTGCTGAGCTCGTGCGTGAGGGCGCCGAGCAGGGTGAAGTGGTAGCTGAGTTTGAGCTGTCTGCGGACCATCCGGCACGAGACGTCTTACGAGAGGCAGGGCTTCCGGCAGAGGACACATTGATCCTGCGCCGCGTGAACTCTCGGGATGGACGCAAAACGGCGTGGATCAATGACCGTCGCGCATCAGGCGATATCTTGAGGGCGCTGTCAGACACACTCCTTGAGCTTCACGGGCAAAACGATGACCGGGGGCTTTTGAACGCCTCGGGACATCGGCAGTTGCTAGACACCTTCGGCGATCTTGAAGACGACGTTGCTCGAACACGCGCGGCGTGGCGCGATCTTCAGGGTGCGCGGGCTGCTTTGGCAGAGGCCGAGGCGGCAGCGGCTGCTTTGGCCGAAGAGGAAGAGTTCCTTCGTCATGCTGTCGGAGAACTGACAACACTGGATCCACAAGCGGGCGAAGACGCAGCGCTGGACGCGCAGCGTCGCATGATGCAGTCGGCCGAAAAGATCCGCGAGGATATCGCACGTGCTCATACGGCTCTTGGGTCGGATGGTGCGGAAGGCATGATGCGCGATGCATCGCGTTGGTTGGAGAGTGCCGCTGAAAAGGCGGAAGGTGCTCTTGATGAGCCGCTCACCGTTCTGGAACGTGCCATGGTCGAGCTTGGCGAAGCTGAGGATGGTGTTGCCCGTGCTCTCGATGCGCTTGATTTTGACCCGGGCGAGTTGGAACGCGTTGAGGAACGTTTGTTCGCTATTCGCGGGCTTGCGCGGAAGCACAGTGTCGCGCCGGATGATCTGGCTGCATTAACTGAGGAGCTCTCTGCAAAGCTTCGTGCCTTGGATGGCGGTGCCGATGAAATCATAGCGCTACGTGCTGCTGCGGAAGACGCTGAAGCGCAATACGATGCTGCTGCCGACGCTCTCGGTGCTGCACGCGCACAGGCAGCTGAGGATCTGGATGTTTCCATGGCGCGCGAGCTTGCACCGCTGAAACTTGAACGCGCCGTGTTTGCGACGGATATTACTGAAGGTGAGGCCGGACCAACCGGTCGAGATCACGTCGCCTTCACCGTGGCGACCAATCCGGGTGCGCCGGCAGGACCACTTAACAAGATCGCCTCTGGTGGTGAACTCAGCCGCTTTTTACTTGCGCTGAAAGTGTGTCTGACCTCCGGTACGATCGGGCAAACTCTCATTTTTGATGAAATCGATCGTGGAGTAGGCGGGGCCACAGCGGATGCGGTCGGGCGTCGTCTTGCAGATCTCGCATCAACCAACCAAGTGCTCGTTGTCACGCACTCACCGCAAGTCGCGGCCCGCGGTGCGCATCATTGGCGGGTCGAAAAGTCGGTGAACGATGACCAGACGCTGTCAACGGTGACACCGCTTGGCGAGGGCGACCGTGTCGACGAGATTGCTCGCATGCTCTCAGGAGACCGTATCACAG
>CAYPVG010000269.1:0-6694 GCA_964414085.1 uncultured Boseongicola sp.
TTCGGCTCGCCAGAGCCACAACCTCATCGGCAGGAAACTGGCGTTCAGCCAGGATGTTCAGCATTTCGCGGCCCACATTGCCCGTGGCGCCAGCGACGGCGACGCGATAACCCACTTTGACCTCCTATGTCTTGGGACGCGGGCGCTATACTCCCGTCTGTCTGGCAAGGAAAGTGTCAAAGCCGCACAGTTTGGTGAAAAGTGCCTATTGTGCACAAAGTCACCGGATCGAGGTGAACTCCCGCTCTCTCAAAAATGCCTCCTCTGAGCCGAAAAGCACGATTTCGGCGAGATGTGGTCTGCTGAAGTTTTCCTAGACTTCCATTAACTGTGAACTTAGACGCCGTCGCATTCGACAGGATTTTCAAACGCGGAAGACAATCTCTTCCTATCAATCGATTTTAAAGGGCTTATTGATGGCAAATCTCGGAAAAATCGGCGGACTCGCTGCACTTTACCTTGGCCTCTGCTACGCTGCAGGGATAGGGTTGTTTTTAATTGTTCTCGACCTCCCGAGCATTACAAGCGCCGAAGAGAAACTGAATCTCCTGGCCGAAAACACACTGCTCATCCACGCAATGCACCTAGCGATCTATGTTGTGTTTGGTGTCGTGCTGACGGCTTTCGTTTTCGCCTGGCACGAAACTCTGAAAGATGTAGCGCCAGCGTCCGCTCGTTTTGGATCCGTTTTAGGGTTTATTTGGGCAGGACTTTTGATCGCAAGTGGGATGGTTACGATCGCCGGGATAGGGCCCACGCTCCAGATCATGGAAACAGACCCAAGCACCGCCGCTCTTTATTGGTCCGGCATCGAAACGGTCGCAGAGGGCATCGGTCTCGGTCAGGGTGAAATTCTTGGCGGGCTTATGACCTTAGTATTCTCATTGGCAGCACTACGAGGCGGGATATTTCCGAAGGCTTTGAACTATCTTGGCATCGTCGTCGGGGTAGCCGGTTTGGTCTCGGTCTTACCCGGATTGCATGACGTAGCTGCCCTGTTCGGAGTCACCCAGTTGGTTTGGTTCCTCTGGTTGGGGGTGATCTTCCTGCGGGCTGAAACCCACACGACCTAAGCCGGTGGGCGTTGTTTGGAAATATTCATTGGGAAGGCAATGGCAGCTCTCTTCGCATGCCGAACTCAACCCTTCCCCCCATCAATCTACGCCGCCATACTCCGGGCATGACTCAAGACCTCCCCTATCGCCCCTGCGCCGGCATCGTACTGGTAAACAAAAATGGGCTCATCTTTACCGGTGAGCGCGTCGATACACCCGGGGCGTGGCAACTCCCTCAAGGTGGCATTGACGAAGGCGAGTCAGTCGAAGACGCCGCCTATCGCGAACTGGAAGAAGAAACGGGTCTGCCAAAAAACGCCGTGATACTTGAAAGCATGCTCGAAGACTGGGTCACCTACGACCTGCCTGACCACCTCTTGGGAAAAATGTGGAAGGGCCGGTATCGGGGTCAAAAACAAAAGTGGGCGCTTATGAGATTTCTCGGCGACGATAGCGAGATCGACATCACAGCGCATGATATCGAGTTCGCGCGCTGGCGTTGGTCCACAGCCGACGAGGTTCTACGCGACATTGTTCCGTTCAAGCGCGCAGTTTATGCCGAAGTTATCGGAGCATTCCGCGATCAATTGGAGCTGAAAACATGAGAGCCTTGATCCTTAGCCTAATCGCACTGCTCGCGGCTTCACCCGTTGCCGCACTCTCCTGCTTGCGTCCGGATGCGGTGCAACTTTATGAGCGCGCCCGAGACGCCGACTTGAGCTATTGGATTGTCCAGGGACGCCTTCGCCCCTTGGAAACGGTGAGTGAACCTGAACCGAACGTACTCCGCCCAGCCTCCGATCCGCCATCGGCAGACACCAGGACGCAAGTTCTGGGTCGTGTCTTGATCGGGGACGGCAGCTTTCACCCGTTCGCCCGCAACATAACAGTCCGTTTGACATGCTTGTCTGAGTGGTGCGGTAGCTTTCCCGCAGACGGCACCGAGATCATCGCCGCCATTGAAGTCACCGACCGGGACCCGCGCCTGACCATTGGGCCGTGTGGCGGTGATTATGTGGAGTTCAGCGAAGATGGGCTGGAGCGGCTTCTGGAATGTCACCGATCTGGCAATTGCGCTTTGGCAGAATAGGCGTTTGGTGGGCGGCGGTGCCGACTTCGATAGTTGGGAGGTCGAAGCCGGCACATACTTGTAGCGCACCACACTCAGGAAGGACTTTCCTTAGGGTTATCTCGTTCGCGTGAGGCTGTGATGGCAAGCATGAGGCATGATGATCCATCGAATTTTGCGCCCTGTGGCTCTCAGCGCTGCTAGAAGCTGCAAAGCGCTCAATCCTTAGGCACTAAAGAAAACTGGAAATGAGAACAAAAGGTGAATATCTTTTGTAAATCCGAGTCGCAACGGTGGGTTTCGCCGCGCCTTCGCGCTTCGACAGGAAGGGGGGGCTCTGCCCCCCTTTCACCCCCCGAGGTATTTTTGAAAGGATGAAAGAACACGTGGCATTTGCCGAACTGGATATCACGTCGAACTTCACGTTTTTAACCGGAGCCTCTCACCCGGAAGAATATGTGGATCGTGCCGCGCTTTTGGGTCTGAAAGCGCTGGCCATCACCGATGTGAACTCAGTTGCCGGGATCGTGCGCGCCCACACCCGCGTGCGAGAAATTGCCCGTCAGGTGAAAGAACGTCAAAGCGAGGATCTGATCGGCCCACCCGCCCCGCTGCAGGTCTGGGAAGGCAAACCTCAGGTCTTTGAAAGCTATCCAGGCACCGCCACACGTCGCAAGAACGGCACCCTTGCCCCGGAAGAGATTGAGGACTTTCTCGACGGCCCGAAAGCGGGTTTTGAAACCCGGGTGACGCCGCCACCTCTTGATGCGTCCGCCGCCATCCTGAACGTTCCGCGCTTGATCCCCGGGGCGCGCATCGTCCTTGAAACCGGCTTTACCGCTACCGCTCTACCGCAAGACCGTCAGGGCTGGGCGCACCTTTGCCGCCTGATCTCACGCGGGCGGATGCGCGCCGAGAAAGGCAGCTGCACTCTTCGCATCGACGATCTGGTCGAGTTCGGAGGCAACCTGGCCCTCCTGATCCACCCGCCTAACGTACAAACGGCAAAGTCCGGCGCAGGCATGTGGCGACAAGAAGCAAAACGCCTGATACGACGCTACGGCGCAGCCTGCCATCTCCTGATGGCCCCCCGCTACGACGGGCAGGACCCCGAACGCTTCGACCGCCTTGCGCGCCTCGCCGATGACCTCGGCCTGCCTACCATCGCCAGCGCCTCTCCCCTCATGCACCACGGAAACCGCCGCAAACTCGCCGATGTGCTGACCGCCGTGCGCACCAGTCGAAAGGTGGATGACCTGGGGCGCACCGCCCTTGCTAATTCAGAGCAACGTCTACGCTCCGAAGACGACCTGCGCCGCCTCTTCGGCCCTCACGCCAGCGCCCTCGACCGTGCCAGCACCCTCGCCGACACGCTCACCTTCTCGCTCGACGAGTTGCGCTACGAATACCCCTCCGAAATCGCCGACGGCGAAACCGCCGCCGACCGCCTCTCGCGTCTCGCTTATGAAGGCCTCAAATGGCGCTACCCTGCTGGCGCGCCCGACAGCGTTAAAAAACTCCTCACCCACGAACTAACCCTGATCGCCAAACTCAACTACGAGCCCTACTTCCTCACAGTCCGCGATGTCGTCGCCTTCGCCCGCTCCCGCGGCATCCTCTGTCAGGGGCGCGGGTCCGCTGCGAATTCTGTCGTCTGCTACTGCCTCGGCGTCACCTCGGTCTCGCCCGAGATTGGCACAATGGTCTTTGAACGCTTTGTCTCGGAGGCTCGCGATGAGCCCCCCGACATCGACGTCGACTTCGAACACGAGCGTCGCGAAGAGGTCATCCAGCACATCTACGAACGCTACGGTCGCCACCGCGCGGGCCTCTGCGCGACCGTCGTGCACTACCGCGGCAAACGCGCCATCCGCGAAGTCGGCCGTGCTATGGGCCTGACCGAAGACACGATTTCGGCCATCTCCTCTCAGCTTTGGGGCTTCTTTGACACCTCTGGCATGGCCGACCAGCAGCTTCGAGAGATCGGGCTCGACCCGACAGACCGCCGTCTTGCGCAAACGCTTGAACTTATCTTCGAGATTCAGGGTTTCCCCCGGCACCTCTCCCAACACGTCGGTGGCTTCATCATCACCGAAGGCCGCCTCGACGAACTGGTACCAGTCGAAAACGCCACCATGGAAGACCGCACCGTCATTTGCTGGGATAAGGACGATATCGACAGCCTTGGCATCCTCAAGGTCGATGTCCTCGCCCTCGGCATGCTCTCCTGCATTCGAAAGGCGTTTGATCTGATCAACCGCCACCACCACATCGACTACACGCTGGCGACGCTGCCCCCTGAAGACCCGGCCGTCTACGATATGCTCTGCAAAGCCGACAGTCTTGGAGTGTTTCAGGTCGAAAGCCGCGCGCAGATGAACTTTCTGCCGCGCATGAAACCCCGCACCTTCTACGACCTTGTCATCGAGACCGCGATCATCCGTCCCGGACCCATCCAAGGCGATATGGTCCACCCCTACATCCGGCGACGAAACGGCGAAGAGAAGGTCGAATTCCCCTCCGACGCGCTTGGCAAAGTGCTCGGCAAAACCCTCGGTGTGCCGCTCTTTCAGGAACAGGCGATGCAAATCGCCATCGTTGGCGCTGGTTTCACACCGGAGCAAGCCGATCGTCTCCGCCGCTCGCTCGCCACCTTCAAAAAACACGGCAATGTCAGCGAGTTCCGCACCCTCTTCATGAAGGGCATGCACAACAACGGCTACGACAAAGACTTCGCCGAACGCTGCTTCTCCCAGATCGAAGGCTTCGGCTCCTATGGCTTCCCCGAAAGCCACGCCGCCTCGTTTGCGCTTCTTGTCTACGCCTCAAGCTGGCTCAAATGCCACCACCCGGGTATCTTCGCCTGCGCGCTCCTGAACTCGCAACCCATGGGCTTGTGCGCCCCCGCCCAGATCGTACGTGACGCGCAAGAACACGGGGTCGAAGTCCGCCCCGTCGACATCAACACTTCCACCTGGGACAACATCATGGAAGCCGACGGCAAAGGCGGGCTCGCGCTCCGCCTCGGCTTCCGTCAGATCAAAGGCGTGCGCGAAGACGATGCCGCCTGGATCGCATCTGCACGTGGCAACGGCTATCGCTCGGTCGAAGACGTCTGGCGCCGCGCCGGGCTGGAGCCTCGCCAACTCAGAGCGCTTGCCGAAGCCGATGCCTTCGCCTCTCTCGACATTTCACGACGCGACGCGCTCTGGGCCGCTGCCGCGATCGCATCTGACAAACCGCTTCCGCTATTCTCGGGCGACATGGACGGCGAAGGCATTCTCGAACCACTGGCCAACCTGCCAAAGATGTCGCTGGGCGAAGAGGTCGTCGAAGACTACGTCTCCATGCGCCTGACCTTACGCGCGCACCCCATGGCCTTCCTGCGCCACAAGCTCACCCCCGGATTTGAACCTATAGACCCGTCAACCGACGCCAACGCGAGCCCGAGGACCCACCGCCGCCTTTCTGACGCCAAAGGCATCATGCGCACAGACGTCTGGGGCGAGGTCGGGGACCCGATCAGAAACCGCCATAGCGCACGTTCATAAAGGTGTCAGATCCAGCCCAGAACGCGCAAACCCAGCGCCGCAGTCGACAAGGCCGCCAAAGCGAAACTCAAAGTCCGCAGCACAGTAATGCCGGCGACGTAGATCCAGTAATGCGCGAAAATGCCGATAAAGAAAGTCATCGCCAGAATGCCAGGATACCCATCATCTGGCAGACGGATCATCGCCAGAACCGCCAAAGGACCAAAAGCTACAAAGGCCTCGACAGCCACCTTATGAGCCGCCATCGCCCGCACCGCCCAAGCTGACTGAGCCGGCAGATCCGGGCTCGGATTGGCCATCGCGCCAAGCAAACCCCGAACCATGATCCGGTCCAAAATGTACGGTAACCATGCCAACGCGATCCAAAGTGCTGAAAGGCCGGTGTAAAATTCCAACTGAGACATACCAAGCTCTCCTTCCCTTATCGAAAGCTGCATCAAAACACTGTTGAAACTCACTCACATGCGCAGATTCTAACCAGATCAGACCCGAACACCAAATCTCCGCGCACCAAAGCGCCCTCCATCGCATAAAAATATTTTATTATAATAGTTTAGCCAGATTCACCGATCTGAAGTTCCGGCGTCAGTCGCTTCAAAAGCGGCTCCAGATCCTTGCCTGCCCGCCCAAGAATCTCTGCAATCAGCGCCCCGGTAATCTCGCCGATACGATCAGCGTGCACGTTCACAGTGGTAATCGTTGGGTTCGACATATTCGCGATCTCAAACGCGCCAAACCCAGTGACTGCAACATCTTCCGGTACGCGCAAGCCGCGCCGCTGCAACGCCATCATCACACCAAAAGCGACGGGATCAGACACACACACCAGCGCATCTAAGTCGCCAAGAGTATCCGCGGCACTTTCAACCGCATTGGCTCCTGCGGTCATGGCGACTGGTGCAGCACCAGCTTCAATAGAGACAATGTCTGGCAGGCCAAGCTTCTGCGCCGCCTCAATCGCACCACGCCGACGCTCGGCACCGCGTCGGTCACTGTCTACCGACGCACCTACAAACCCC
>CAYPVG010000270.1:0-3451 GCA_964414085.1 uncultured Boseongicola sp.
GCTGACGGTCGCTGTTTGGCTGATCTTCGGGCCGGACCCGGCGCTGACATTCGCGCTGGTGGCCGGGGTTTCAGTGCTCATTATTGCGTGCCCCTGCGCCATGGGACTGGCCACACCAACCTCGATAATGGTCGGCACGGGCAGGGCGGCCGAAATGGGCGCTCTGTTCCGCAAAGGGGATGCGCTTCAGGAACTATCCAATGTCGATGTCATTGCGCTCGACAAGACGGGAACGGTGACCGAAGGCAAGCCGACGCTGACCGATGTGGTCGTCGCCGAAGGTTTCGACCGCCAGACTGTCCTCGCCGGGATTGCTGCGGTGGAGGATCAATCAGAGCATCCCATCGCCGAAGCCATCGTCCGTGGCGCGCGGAGCGAAGGTGTTGAAACGCCTTCAGCAACAGGCTTTCGGTCTGTCACCGGATACGGGGTCGCGGCCATGGTGGATGGCAAAGAGGTCATGGTCGGCGCAGATCGCTATATGATCCGCGAGAATGTCGATATCGCCGCCCTCGTCGAGAAGGAACGGGAACTTGCGGCTCGGGGCCGCACCGCACTCTATGCGGCGGTCGATGGCAAATTGGCCGCTGTCATTGCAGTTGCAGACCCGGTGAAGCCTGCCAGCCGGGCGGCGGTCTCCGCGTTGCACGACCGCGGCTTCCAGGTCGCCATGATTACCGGTGACAAACAGGAGACGGCAGAAGCCATCGCGCGCGAAACCGGGATCGACCACGTCATTGCCGGCGTGTTGCCCGACGGCAAGGTCGCGGCACTTGACGACCTGCGGACAGGAGGGCGCAAGATCGCTTTTGTTGGTGACGGCATCAACGACGCGCCAGCGCTGGCGCATGCGGATGTCGGCATCGCGATCGGCACGGGCACCGATGTCGCGATCGAGTCCGCCGACGTGGTTCTGATGTCGGGCGATCTGCGCGGCGTGGTCAATGCTGTCGAAGTATCCAAGCGGACGATGTCGAACATCCGCCAGAACCTCGTTTGGGCATTCGGCTACAATGTGGCCCTGATCCCGGTGGCTGCGGGTGTGCTTTATCCGGCCTTCGGGCTTTTGCTCTCGCCGGTTTTTGCCGCGGGCGCGATGGCGTTGTCATCGGTGTCGGTTCTTACGAATGCGCTGCGACTTCGCCGAATTGCACCTGCGATGGACGAACGGAACCGCACCGCGGCACCGGCAGCGCAAGCGCGGCCCCAGCCCGCAGAATAGGAGGCACTGATCTATGAATATCGGAGAAGTCGCAGATCGCTCGGGTATCCCACCAAAGACCATCCGCTACTATGAGGATATCGGATTGGTACGCCCTCAGCGTAGCGGAAACGGCTATAGGGCGTTTCGCGAGACGGACCTGCACAAGCTTGCATTTCTCGGCCGTGCAAGGGCGCTTGGGTTTTCCATCGACGATTGCCGGACACTGCTTAGTCTTTATGAGGACGAGACGCGAGAGAGCGCGCAGGTGAAGGCAGTGGCGGAAGAGCATCTGACCGCGATCGATGAAAAAATCGCGCAACTCCATGGGATGCGAGAGACGCTTTCCCAGCTTGTTGAAGCATGCCATGGGGATCATAGGCCTGACTGTCCGATCTTGCAGGACTTGGCCGGAGCGCAAACGTGAACCTCGGTTCTTTCGACTTGTCGACAAGGCGGCGGTTTTGGATCGGTGTGGCCGCGCTCATTCTGAGTGTGAACTTTGCTTCGGAGACGAGAGCGGAAGTGCCTGTGCCGTTCGACAACTCCTGGCGGGAGCAGGGGTTTCTTCGACTGTTTACCAACGACTATTCTCTGCGGGGTTATCAACTGGATGACCTTTCGGACGGCACGGTGTCACTGCTGTGGCGAGCCGCCAACGATGCAATGCATGGTGCAAGCTCTGCCGAATGGGTCTGGCGTGTGCGCGAGGGTGTCATACCGACAGATCTCACTGCCAAAGGCAACGACGACCGAAATCTATCGATTTATTTTGTCTTTGTAGATTCCGACCGGTTGGAAGCGCTGAAAGGCCGAAGTGCGCGACGCATTCTGAGAGAGGACAGCGCGCGCGCGTTGATTTATGTCTGGGGTGGAGAGCACAAAGTAGGTTCCATGTTGCCCAGCCCCTATTCTCCACGCTTGCGCACGAAAGTATTGCGATCGGTGGAACCTGGTCAGTTTCGGGAAAGCGTGGATCTAGAGAGTGATTACCGTACTGCTTTTGGAAAAGCGCCAGGCGTTCTGGTTGGTCTTGCGGTCTCCGCAGACAGTGATGACACGAACGGCCGCATTATCGCTTCGATTGGCGACCTCGTTTTGAATTAGACAGGTCACTCGCGCGCGACAGTTCGTATTGACGCCGTGTTGAGCGCGTCCAACACCAGAGCTGGCGTCAAAATCTCAGGCAAGGCGATCCCGGACGTTGCGCCGGGTCCGAAGACGATGTTGAAGGGGATACCGAAGCGTTCGTAGCGTTCGAGGAATCGTGCAATTTCGGGGTCCGGGCGCGTCGAGTCAGCCTGCATGGCAATCATCGCGTCATCCTTTAACTGATCCGAGATCGACTCCCGGTTCAGAACAAGCGTTTTGTTGGCCTTGCAGGTCAGGCACCAATCTGCGGTCACGTCGACAAAACCCGTGCGGCCCTCCGATACGTGCCGGGCGATCTCTTGCGGCTCGAAATTCTGCAAGTAGGTGCCTTCTGTCGAAATGACGGAATTGGATTGTGACGCGACCTGGCCGACGGCGATCAACGGTAAGATGAAGGTTAAAGCAATCAGACCGCGTTGGAGAGCGCCGCTTTGCGAGTTGGAAATCAGCAATACCAAAAGCACAACGGTGAAAATGACAACAAACGCCGCCGCCCGCCATCCTGCGACCCCGACAAGCACGAAGAGAAGCCACACCGCGGTAGCCACGAGGAGCAAGCCGAGTCCCGCTCGGACAAGCAGCATCCAGCGACCGGGGCGAGGCAACCGTTCGACTAGGACTGGCCGTGCCGCAATGAGGATGTATGGCAGGGCCAATCCGATACCGAGCGCCGTAAAGACGACGAAGACATCAGCCATATTGCCAGCCAGGGCAAAGGTAATTGCTGTCCCGAGGAAGGGGGCAGAGCACGGAGTCGCAAGAGCCGCCGCAAGCAGGCCGGTTCCAAAGTCGGCCGCATAGCCGGCTTGTCTACCGCTTGAGCCGAGGCGGTCCTGGACACTTGATGGTAAGGAAATCTCGAACAATCCAAACAGGTTCGCCGAGAAAATGGCGATCACGATGAACATCACCGTGACGAAGACGGGGTTTTGAAACTGAATGCCCCAACCGACCGAAACGCCAACCCATTTGAGGCCAAGAACAAACGCCGCAAGCAGCCAGACAAATGTCAGAACACCCAGAGCGGAGAACAGAAACCCATTACGGATCACACGTTGGGACCGACTGGACGTTTTCAGCACCGAAGCGAGCTTGATC